>NZ_DDBA01000066.1:17247-28417 GCF_002333005.1 Empedobacter sp. UBA2044 | reverse complement strand
AAGTGGATTTTTTGTATTATATGAAACCGAGATGATTTAAAAAATAAACTATTTATATTAATAAACATAAAAAAGCCTCGCAATGCGAGGCTTTCCTATTGATAAATGAAATTCTATTATTTAACTTCTTCGAAGTCTACGTCTTCAACACCATCATTTTTTGCTTGACCTTGATCAGCTCCTGGTTGCGCTTGTGCACCACCTTCTTGACCTTCGTTCATTGCAGCATAAATTTCTTGTGAAGCAGCATTCCAAGCTGTATTTAATTTTTCCATAGAAGCATCAATTGCAGCAACGTCTTGAGCAGCGTGAGCAGATTTAACCTCAGCTAAAGCTTCTTCAATTGGTTGTTTTTTGTCAGCAGGAATTTTATCTCCGTACTCAGTCAATTGTTTTTCCGTTTGGAAAATTAACGCGTCAGCAGCATTTACTTTTTCAATTTTGTTTTTTGCTTCTTCGTCTTTTGCAGCATTTTCTTGTGCTTCTTTTTTCATTCTTTCAATATCAGCATCAGATAATCCAGATGAAGCTTCAATTTTGATTGATTGCTCTTTTCCTGTTCCTTTATCTTTTGCAGATACACTTAAGATACCATTCGCATCAATATCAAATGTTACTTCGATTTGAGGAACACCTCTTTGTGCTGGTGGAATATCTACTAAGTCAAAACGTCCGATTTCTTTGTTATCGTTGAATAATGGACGCTCTCCTTGACCAATTCTTAATGTTACTGCTGGTTGATTGTCAACTGCAGTTGAGAAAACTTCAGATTTTTTAGTTGGAATTGTTGTATTCGCTTCAATTAATTTTGTGAATACTCCTCCTAAAGTTTCGATACCTAAAGATAATGGTGTAACGTCTAATAATAATACGTCTTTTACATCACCTGTTAAAACACCTCCTTGGATAGCTGCACCAATTGCAACAACCTCGTCTGGGTTAACTCCTTTAGATGGTTTTTTACCGAAGAATTTTTCTACTTCTTCTTGGATTTTTGGCATACGTGTAGATCCACCAACTAAGATAACTTCGTCGATATCGTTGATTGATAAACCTGCATCAGATAACGCTTTTTTACAAGGCTCCATAGAACGACGTACTAAATCTTCTGTTAACTGATCAAATTTAGAACGAGTTAAAGTTTCTACTAAGTGTTTTGGTCCTGTTTCGTTAGCTGTAACGTATGGTAAATTAATTTCTGTTTGAGCAGAAGAAGATAATTCGATTTTAGCTTTTTCAGCAGCTTCACGTAAACGTTGTAAAGCCATTGCGTCTTTTTTCAAATCTACACCTTCTTTCGCTTGGAATTCAGAAGCTAACCAATTGATGATTGCATCATCAAAATCATCACCTCCTAAGTGTGTATCACCGTTTGTAGATAACACTTCGAATACACCGTCACCTAATTCTAGGATAGATACGTCAAAAGTACCACCACCTAAATCGTAAACAACGATTTTTTTATCTGAGTTTGCTTTGTCTAATCCGTAAGCTAATGCAGCAGCAGTAGGCTCGTTGATAATACGTTCTACTTTAAGACCTGCAATTTCACCAGCTTCTTTAGTTGCTTGACGTTGAGCATCGTTAAAATAAGCTGGTACAGTAATTACCGCTCTTGATACTTCTTGTCCTAAATAATCTTCAGCAGTTTTTTTCATTTTTTGTAAAATCATTGCTGAGATTTCTTGTGGAGTATAGTTACGTCCATCAATATCAACTGCTGGCGTATCATTGTTTCCTTTTACAACTGAATAAGGAACACGACCGATTTCATCTGCATCATTATTAAATTTAGTTCCCATGAAACGTTTAATAGAATAAATCGTTTTCTTTGGGTTTGTTACAGCTTGACGTTTTGCTGAATCACCAACTTTAATTTCTCCTCCTTCTACGAATGCTACGATAGATGGAGTAGTTCTTTTACCTTCTGCATTTGGAATTACAACTGGCTCGCTACCTTCCATTACAGAAACACAAGAGTTCGTTGTACCTAAGTCGATTCCGATTATTTTGCTCATATTGTTTAGTTATTTTTTATATTATTAATGATTTATTTTAAACTTTTACACATCATCAAAAATGATGCTACACCAGAATAGTCAATCTTTGTGCCAACATAAAAAAAATGACATCCAATAGATTTTAGATGTCAGGTTGTCAGATTATGATTAATGATTTGATTATTTATCGATAAAAAAGTCAGTTTATTGGTTGATAAAATGTCAGCGTTAAGTTATATACTTAAACTCAAACTTTATCTCAGTCTTAGTCTCAATCTCAATATTACCCAATCTTACTTCCGTTTTCAACTTTTCGTTCGGGATTCAAGAGAATAACATCATTATTATTTCCATAAACGCCCATCACGAGACATTCGCTCATAAAAGTGGCAATTTGTTTTTTCGGAAAGTTAACCACAGCCATTATTTGTTTTCCAATCAATTCTTCTTTGTTATAAAGCGATGTAATTTGTGCCGAACTTTTCTTGATTCCTAACGGACCAAAATCAATTTCTAACTGATAAGCAGGATTTCTTGCTTTCGGAAAATTATTTGCACTGATAATTGTCCCAATTCTCATATCAACTTTCTCGAAATCTTGCCAAGAAATTGTTTCAGTATTATTTTCAGGTTTTGGTTCTTCTTTTAGTTTATTCTCTTTATCGTAAATCGTTTGCAGAATTTTTTCTAAATCAGTTTTTTCATTCGCATATTTCGTTTTCATGTTATCTGGCATTCGGTTATAATACGTCAACGCTTTTTCGCCAAATTGTTTGATGTAAAAATTAGTCAATGGAGGAACGTTTGGAAATTGTTTATGAAAAATCATTTCTGTATACGCTTGCCATTCGCGTTCTTCTCGCAATTCAATTTGATTTTCACCCGAACGCTGAAAAACATGTACCATTTCGTGCATCAAAACATTGGAAAGTAATACTAAATCAAAATCAAGAATATTACGCGGAACACGAATTGTAATTCCTGTTTTTTCTTCACCTTCTGCAGTCAATAAAAAACCTTTTGGATCGATTTCTTCTCGAAACGTAAAACCTGTAAAAGCATTATGTTTTAATTTCAATTCATCTAAAATTTCGTACAATGCTTCAACGATTAAGTGATTATTTTTTAAATAATTTATTCTTTCCTTAAATTTTTCTGTAATCATAGCTTTTTGGCTTATTTATCAAATATATAATCTTATTTTTGATATGTTTTAAAAATGACTATGAAGAAATTAGTACTATTACTTGGCTTGATCTCGATAACAACAAATGCACAAGTACTTAATAACAAACAAGAGTTTACGCGACAAGATTCGCTTCGCGGAACGAATAATGAATTCCGAAATTGGTGGGATGTTAAAAAATATAAAGTAAGTGTAGAACCAGATTATCAGTCAAAATCGATAAAAGGAAAAACGACAATTACGTTTGATAAAATTGCTCCTCAACAATCAGATTTATTGCAGATAGATTTACAAGATCCGATGATGGTTTCGGCTGTAAAATTGAATGGAAAGAAAATTTCTGATTTCAAACGTGATGGAAATGTTTATTTTATTAATGTCGGAAAAAATATCAAGAATACGTCGAATCAATTAGAATTAGAATACAATGGAAATCCTCGTGTTGCGGTGAGAGCACCTTGGGATGGTGGTTGGATTTTTGCGAAAGATGAAAAAGGTCGCGATTGGATGTCTGTTGCCGTGCAAGGTTTGGGTGCAAGTGCTTGGTTTCCGAACAAAGATTATTTAGGCGATGAACCAGATAATGGAATGGAATTGGAAATTATCACACCAAAAAATTTGGTAGGAGTTGGTAATGGACGATTAGTTTCTAAAAAAGAGAAAAATGGTAAAACAACTTCTACATGGAAAGTTGTTAATCCAATCAATAATTATAATATCATTCCTTATATCGGACATTATGTCAATTTCAAAGATACTTTCGAAGGCGAAAAAGGTAAATTGGATTTAGATTATTATGTGTTAGATTATAATATAGATAAAGCAAAATCGCAGTTTGAACAAGCAAAATTGATGTTGAAAAGTTTCGAGCATTGGTTTGGACCTTATCCATTTTACGAAGATTCTTTCAAGATTGTTGAAGCACCGCATTTGGGAATGGAACATCAATCTGGAATTGCGTACGGAAATAAATTTGAGAATGGTTATTTAGGTCGCGATTTATCAGGTTCTGGCTGGGGATTGAAATGGGATTTTATCATCGTTCATGAAGCTGGTCACGAATGGTTTGGAAATAATATTACCGAAAAAGATGTGGCAGATATGTGGATTCACGAAGCATTTACGGCTTATTCGGAAACGTTGTTCACAGAAACTTATCATGGAAAAGAAGCAGCAAGCGAATATGTGCGTGGAACGAGAAAAGCAATTCAAAATGATATTCCAATTATCGGCGTATATGGTGTAAACCAAGAGGGTAGTGGTGATATGTACTATAAAGGTGCAAATATGATTCACACGCTGAGAACGTGGATGAATAATGATGAAAAATTCAGACAGATGTTACGTGGATTAAACAAAGAGTTTTATCATCAAACTGTAACGACAGAGCAAATCGAAAATTATATAGCGAAGTTTTCTGGATTAAATTTGAACGCTTTTTTCAATCAATATTTAAGAACAATTAAAGTTCCAACTTTAGAGCTTAAACAAAATGGAAATAAAGTTGAATATCGCTATACAAATGTTGTGGATGGATTTACGATGGCTTTGCGATTGAAAGATTCTGATATAACAATCAATCCTACGACTAATTGGCAAACAATTAATAATTCAACGATTACAAAAGCGATTGATGTAACAATTAATCCAAATTATTATATCGATTCACATATTATTTATTAAAACTAAATGAGATATTGAAACAAGTTCAATATGACAAGGAAAGTCAATCTGAACTTGTTTTCAGGTTCTCATCCAAAATGATTTATAAAATATTCCAAACAAATATCATCGGTTATTGAATGATGAAATTATAAATTTGTGACATGAAAAAATATATTGCATACGCAATCTTATCAGGATTATTATTAACAGCAGGTTGGCCATCGCATGGTTTTCCATTGTTATTATTTATAGGATTTGTACCCTTGATGTTAGCAGAACATCAAATCACACAACGCGCAGAATTCAAGAAAAAAGGACGTAAAATTTTCGGACTTTCGTTTTTAGCTTTCTTTATTTGGAATGCGATTGTAATTTGGTGGTTGCATTATGCACAAGAAACGGACGCGAATGGAGATTTGCACAATTCGTGGAGCGCTTATTTGATTCCCGTTGTGGCGAATTCGTTGTTTATGTCAATTGTTTTTCAGTTGTATCATTTCGTCAAAACCAAAGCGGGTAATTTATATGGATTGGTTTTTCTTCCTGCGATTTGGATGAGTTTCGATAAACTAACCTTGAATTGGGAGTTGACTTGGCCTTGGTTTAATCTTGGAAATGGTTTTGCAAAATATTACGAATGGGTGCAATGGTACGAATACACAGGAACTTTTGGAGGTGCACTTTGGATTTGGTTAGTTAATATTACGGTATTCTATTATTTGACGGCTTATATTAATAAGAAAGAAATGAGATATCTAAATAAATTAGGTATTTACGCTGGATTATTAATTGCTGTGCCAATTGGTATTTCTTATATTATTTATGCGAATTACGAAGAAAAAGGAAAAGCACTTGATGTGTTAGTTCTTCAACCAGATCTTGATCCATACAATGAAAAGTATATGAAAGATGGTTTGCAGATTTATGATGAATTGAAACAATTGGCATTGAAAAATATTCAACCAAAAACTCAATTTGTTGTCGCGCCAGAAACTGCTGTACCTGGATCATCTGCCTTGATTTTTGATAATATGTATGATGATTTAATTATACAAGACATTCAGCAATGGACAAAAACCAAAAAAGATTTACATTTTGTAACAGGAGCATCTATCATGCGAATTTATCCAATGCAATCTTTAGCATCGGAAACGGCATCTGTTATGAGAGATGGAATTACGTGGTACGACGCTTATAACTCGGCTTTGCAGATAAGCGGAAACGATTCTATAGAAGTTTATCATAAGAGTAAATTAGTACCTGGAGTAGAAATTTTTCCATATCGAAACATTTTAATGCCAATTATTGGAGAATTTATGCTTAACTTTGGCGGCACAACAAAAACGTTGGGGATTCAACCTCATCGTTCTGTTTTCAAGAATAAAACAAACAACGCTACTGTTGCTCCGGTTATATGTTACGAATCTATTTACGGAGACTATACGACAGAATATGTGAGAGAAGGCGCAAATGTTATATTCACAATGACCAACGATTCTTGGTGGGGCTCTACCGATGGTCATCGTCAATTACTATTATATGGTAATTTGAGAGCTATTGAAAATAGACGCGCTATCGTTAGATCTGCAAATTCAGGTATTTCGGCTTTCGTTAATCAGCGAGGAGATATAATGAAGTCTTTACCATATGGAGAGCAGGGTGCCTTAAATGGTACAATTTTAATGAATAGTGAATTAACGTTTTACACAAAATATGGCGATGTAATCGCGAGGATAGCGCTGTTGGTAATGGGAATTATCTTGGCTTATACTCTTGCGCAGAAGTTGTTATATAAACAAAATAAGAAAAAAATATAAAATTAATAACCTAAAGAGTTGTATAAGTAATATATAATTTGTTACTTTGCACTCCGTTTAAAATAGGACAATACAAAATAAGATGTCAAAAATTTGTCAAATTACAGGTAAGAAGAGATTAGTGGGAAACAATGTTTCTCATGCTAATAATAAAACAAAACGCACTTTTGAAGTGAATTTGTTCAAAAAGAGATTTTTTATGCCAGAAACTGGTGAGTGGATTACATTAAGAGTTTCTGCACACGGTTTAAAAACAATCAACAAATTAGGAGTTGATGAGGCTGTTAAACGTGCACGTAAAGAAGGTTTAATCAAATAATTTAAGACACCATGGCAAAAAAAGGAAACAGAGTACAGGTTATTTTAGAATGTACAGAGCATAAAGAAAGTGGTATGCCAGGAATGTCTCGTTATATCACAACTAAAAACAAAAAAAATACTCCAGATCGTATTGAGTTGAAAAAATACAACGCAGTATTGAAAAAGTATACAATTCACAAGGAGATTAAATAATAAAATTTTAGACGATGGCAAAGAAAACGGTAGCAACCCTACAAACTGGGTCTAAAAAAATGACCAAAGTTATCAAAATGGTAAAATCTCCAAAATCTGGAGCTTACGTATTTGTTGAAAAAGTAGTTAACGCTGATGAAGCAGATTCTTTCTTCACGAAATAATCAAATCATCTCCTTAACAAAAAATATTTAAGGTTAATTGAGCTGCCTCGTTTTCAGGGCGGCTTTTTTATTTCCTTATATTTTATGTATCTTCGTACAAAATTTTAAGAAATTTAGCTTATTAATGAGTTGGTTCAAAAAGATATTAGGTAAAGAAAGCAAAGAAAAATTAGATGAAGGATTAGAAAAATCTAAAACTTCTCTATTTGATAAAATCAGTCGTGCTGTAGTAGGTAAATCTAAAGTAGACGATGAGGTTTTAGATGATTTGGAAGAAGTATTGATTTCTTCTGATGTCGGTGTTGAAACAACGATTAAAATTATTCGTCGAATAGAAGAACGCGTAGAGCGTGATAAATATGTTTCGACTTCTGAGTTAGATTTAATTCTTCGCGAAGAAATTGCAGGCTTACTTTCCGAGAATAATATCGAAGATACAAATGGTTTTTCGATTCCAAAGAAAGATGTGCCATATGTTATTATGGTGGTCGGAGTAAATGGAGTTGGAAAAACAACGACGATTGGTAAATTGGCTTCTCAGTTCAAATCTCAAGGACTTAAAGTAGTTCTTGGTGCGGCAGATACGTTTCGTGCGGCAGCTGTAGATCAGTTGGTAATTTGGTCGGATCGTGCAGGTGTACCAATTGTAAAACAAGCGATGGGTTCTGATCCTGCTTCGGTTGCATTTGATACCATTCAGTCGGCAGTTGCGCAAAATGCAGATGTTGTTTTGATTGACACAGCAGGACGTTTGCATAACAAAATTAACTTGATGAACGAGTTAACTAAAATAAAACGTGTGATGCAAAAGGTAATTCCTGATGCGCCACACGAAGTTCTATTAGTGTTAGATGGTTCTACAGGTCAAAATGCTTTTGAGCAAGCGAAACAATTTACACAAGCAACAGAAGTTTCTTCTTTAGCGGTTACAAAATTAGATGGAACAGCAAAAGGAGGAGTAGTAATTGGGATTTCAGATCAATTTCAGATTCCAGTTAAATACATTGGTGTTGGTGAAGGAATCAATGATTTGCAAGCTTTCAATAAAATGGAGTTTGTCGATTCTTTCTTCAAACGTAATAATTAAGAAATTCAATTTCTATAAAAATATAAATCCTTCAAGAAAAACTTGAAGGATTTTTTGCGTTAATGATTATAAGTGAATTAATATAACACCTTAATATATTCTTTATAAAACTTTTTGTTTTTATTTTCTTTTTTCGAAATGGTTTTTAAAAACTCGTTTAAATATTCTCTAAAAGGAGAATCTTTCGCCAAAGCATCTTGTTTTTTACTTGTCAAAACTTGAACAGTTCCGTACATTTCTTCATCATTTTCTACACTCGATGCAATCAAAGTGAAGGTTTCATTTGATTCATTAATGATATTTTTATTTGACCAAACTAACAACGGTTGATTGTTTTTAGTGTACAAAACATTGTCCCATTTTCCAAACCAATCGTATAGCATTTTTTTCGCAACCAAAGATGTTTGGAAACTTTCGACACGATATTCTGTCAACGAACGTTCGGCTTGTTCTTGCGCATATAATAAATTGAAACTTGTAAAAAGTACGATAAAAAGAAATAATTTTTTCAAACTCAAAAATCTTGTTTAGCGTAAAGTTATCAAAAATAATTGCAATTCTTGTGTAACTTATTTGTTCTTCATGCGTCATATAAATATACACTAACTCTTAATAGTAGAATTAACCATGAAGAAATTTTTTGTACTTGCTGTTACATTATCAGGAATTTTTGCTTTTGGACAAGATGAAAAGCAAGATTCAACGAACTATAATCCAATTGAAATAAAAGAAGTTTTAGTACAATCGCAACGCAAAAAAATGTTTGCAGACAAAGCAGTTTATACGTTTGATAAAGAAGCGTTGGACAAAGCGCGCTATGCAAAAGATTTATTGAACACATTGCCAGAATTACAAGTAGATCCAATTTCGAATACAATACAGAGTACAAAAGGTGGAACGACTTTGTTATTGATTAATGGAATTGAGGCAACAGATAATCAAGTTCGTGCCGTGAAACCGCAAGATGTGGTGCGTGTTGAGTATTTTGATATTCCGCCAGCGCGTTATGCAAATCGTGCAGATCAGGTGGTGAATTTGATTACACGAAATCCAGAAAATGGTTATGTGTACGGAGCGGATCTCACTTCGGCGTTTACAACAGGTTTTATAAATGGTTCTGCTTATGCGAATTTTACGAAAGGTAAAAATAACTTTGGATTGGAGTATAACATCTATCTGAGAGATTATAAAGATCGTACTTCGATGAATATTTATGATTACAACTTAAATAATATTCATTATAGAACAGAAAATCAGCGCAACGAATATTTTGGATATACGAATCAAACAATTGCATTGCGATATACCAATTCGGATTCGGATAAATATGCTTTTCAAGCAAAGTTGGATATGAATATCAGTTCGAGTTTTGCTTATGCGAATGGCACAAGTTTGTTCTATCAAAATAGTTTATTAGAGAATCATTCAACCTACAAACATTCTAATTCTAATTATTCAAAACCAACATTAGATCTTTATTATTCGAGAAAATTAGGAAAGAAAGATGAGTTAAGTTTAAATGTAGTTGGATCGATGTATACAACTAAATCGATTGACGAAACGCGCGAATGGGAAACTTTATCAGGTGCGGAACAATATAATTATTTGACAAATTTAGAAGCTGATCAAAAAGGAATTGTAGGAGAAATAGCGTATACACATAGTTTCGAGAAAGGAAAATTAAATTCTGGTTATCGAATTTCGAATAATTCAATTGATAATAAATTAGAAAACTTAAATGGTCCTTCGAATAATAAAGTAAATTATTTAGAACAATATATCTATTCTGAATATTCTGGAAAAGCGAAAAAGTTGTCATATCGTTTGGGTGTTGGATTAACGAATGTTCATAACAAGAATGAAGATACAAACACAGATACGTGGACGTTTACACCAAAATTAGTATTGGGTTATGAATTAGCGAAGAATCAAAATTTACGTTTTTCGAGTTCATACAAACCAACCAGTCCTTGGAATTCGGCATTGAGTAAAAACGTGATTCAGGTTGTAGAAAACATTACACAAGAAGGAAATCCGTATTTAACCATTCAGAAATCGTTTGGAAATAATTTGATTTACTCTTTCAATTCAAAATATTTTGATTTAAATACAAATGCATTTTATCATTATACAAAAGATCCAATTAATCAATTGTATTTGCAAAATATCATAAATGGAAATGTAGAAGGATATAAATTAACCTACGAGAATGCTCAAAATTCGCAACGTTACGGTGTTCAAATTACAGGTTCTATCAAACCTTTTGGAACAGATATTTTAACTGTAAAAGTGAATGTAGCGCCAGCAACAGAACGTTTCAAAACGAAAGATGGTAGAATTTTGAAGAATGATTATATCGGAAATTATTTTGCATTATCATCTGTTTACAAAAACTTTCGTGTAGATTATCAATTTAATATTCCGTATTACACATTAGGCGGAGCTTTGTTGTACACACAAGAAAACATGAACCATGCTTTTGCAAGTTATAAATACAATAATTGGACTTTTTCTACTGGAATGTATTGGATTGGAATGCCGTCGACTTACAAGCAAAAAACGATGGATAAACAATATGTGGATTATTCTCGTGTAGGAAAAATTTGGAACAACAAATCGATGTTTGTCGTTGGTTTGAGTTTTGATTTTGCTACAGGTAAGAAAACAAGTATCAATCGAAAATTAGAAAATGAAACTGCAGGAGCAGCGACATTTTAATAAATAAACAAAAAGAGAAT
>NZ_DDBA01000066.1:425-17116 GCF_002333005.1 Empedobacter sp. UBA2044 | reverse complement strand
ATTCTCTTTTTGTTTATTTATAATTTGACTGTGATGTTGAAACGAGTTCAACAAGACATATTAATTGTTTTTAATAAGTATAAATTTTAGCTTTCTAATATTTATAACTCCGCCAAAAATTTCAGCGTATCAATATTATCGGCATAATCAGTTAATTTCGGGAATTGAGTTTGCCCAAATTCAACATAATTCGAATTGTCTTTCATATCGTTTCCAACCACGCATTGTATTTGATTCTCATTTTCGATCAAATAATTTTTTACATCATTCACATCTTCATAAACTTCAAAATTTACAACTGCAATAGGAGAATGTAAAGCTGTATCTTTTTTCATTAGAACAAAATTATTGTCTAAAAATTCATCTTTTCCTAACAAAAATATTGCACGATTGTAATCGTAATTATTTGCATATTTAGGATGATTAATCACATCGCCCCATGAAAAAATAGCTTCGAATATTTTTGGTAATTGCGCTTCATCTTTTACATAAAGTTTCGTCACATTTCGGCAACCTAATCCAAAATAAATAAATATGTCGTTACCCAATTTTTTCAACTCTTCATCAGTTTCCGAACCATTTAATACAGCAACTGAAGTTCTATTTTTACGAATAATGTTAGGAACTTTACCAAAATATTGTTCAAAATAGCGTGCCGTATTATTACTTCCAGTTGCAATAACTGCATCAAAATTTTCTAATCGTTCAACAGTTTGAATAATCGATTTGAAATTTTCATCAATCGAATACAAATATTTTATCGCTAATTTGATTAATTTATCATCTTTAGACGAAGTTTTAATCAACGAATTATTTCCAGAAATAACAACAGAAAGTAAATCATGAAAACCAACCAAAGGTAAATTCCCAGCCATGATAATTCCGACATTTTTTTGCGTTTCAGCAAAAGGATAATCTTTCGACCAAGCCAATAAATTTTCTTCCGTTAAAGCTTCTGCCCAACTTTTCAAGGCTAACGTAATATTATCTTTTGTAAACCAATTGTTGTAGGCTTCTGCATCGCTCACTGCATATTCAGCTTCTTCTTTCCAATTCTCGAATTTTTCTGTCAGTTCTGTGTCTTTAATCGAATCATTATTTATAATAAAATTAAAAAACTGCCCCAATTCGTTAAATGCTGAAATCCTTTGTTCAAATGTCATTTTTTCTGAAAATTAAATGTAATTTTGTAGTTGCAAATGTAGGAAATAAAAAAACAGATACAATGGCTATAATTATTACAGATGAATGTATAAATTGTGGAGCTTGTGAGCCAGAATGTCCAAATAACGCGATTTATGAAGCTGCGGTAGATTGGAAATATTCTGATGGAACTTCTCTTAGCGGAACAATTGTAAACGTAGACGGCGCAACTTTTGACGCTGATGCGGTGCAAGATCCTGTGAGTGATGAGGTTTATTACATTGTTCCCGATAAATGTACTGAATGTAAAGGTTTCCACGAAGAACCACAATGTGCGGCAGTTTGTCCGGTGGATTGTTGTGTGCCTGATGATAACCACGTAGAAAGCGAAGAGCGCCTTTTGAGTAAAAAAGCGTTTATGCACTTAGAGTAAAATCGTCACAACTTTACATATAAAAACCTCTCAGAATTTGAGAGGTTTTTTAGTTTTTGGGCAATCCCTTCGGGCGGGCTTTTCGTTCCAATCTTTTTCTCAAACTTCGACTTCGCTCAGTTATCAAAAAAGGATTTCCACTTCAATCCCTATTGCATTTTATTAATTTTCGAAACTCGAAACTCGAGCTTCGAAATTCGTTTTTTTAAGAATATCTTCTCTTTCTAATCCAAAATCCAATTCCAGCCAATAAACCAATAATAGCAGTTGGAACAAGTAAATTAATCATTTGCCAAGTCGATTTTTCTTGTAAAACAGTTGTTTCACTTAACAACGGAATTTCTAATTTACGATTGCGTAAAGCCAAGAAATCAGTATCACCTAATAAATAATCCATTGCATTCATTATAAATGTTTGGTTGGCGTATGTTTTCGGTTTTCCATCTGGATTATCTGGACGAACCGAAAATTTATTTTCTCCTAATTGCATTGGAATTCCTCTCCATAAAGCATTTTTTAAAACATCTCCGTCCGAAATGACAATCATTTTACCATCGGTAGTTTTTGGCTTGAAATTCGGAAATTCTTTACGTTCGTAACGCGAAGCATAAGCCGAATTGAAATTACCTTCTAACAAAACTGCCATCGGAATTTTACCCATTTTATATTCTTCAGGATTTTCGATTTCTACTTCGTTTAATTGAATATAATTTAAAGCAGGTTTCAAACTTGTTTGTTCAGAAGAACTCAACAAAACGGTTTGTTTAATATTTGGATTTTTTAATAACTCGATTGGATTCGCAAATTGAAATAAAACATGATCGATCGAACTTGTAATTGGGTTTTCTTCACCTTTAATTCCTAATTCAAAATAAGGCCAATTGTAATAATTGTAACTTGTATTTCCTGCAGTTTCACCATCAGCCAAAACAATTTGCGCCCCATTCATATCCTTGATAACAGCTGGATGAATACGAACACCATAATTGAATAAGAAATCATTTAACTTCAAATCTCTTGGAAAAGCAACGATTTTTCCACTTCGGAAAATAGAATCCATTTCAGCATCGACAGTTTCCACAGCCATCATCATTTTTCCACCATTCATGATATATTGATCCAAAACCAATTTATCCATATCAGAAAAAGGTAATGTAGGTTTTGCGATAATTAAGGCGTCAAAACGTTTCAAACTATCCAAATCAGAAGGTTGTAAAGTAAACGATTTGTTTGCTATTGGATTAAGGTAGATCTCAACATCATATTTTTCTGACAAAGCAGAACCTAATCCTTGAATATTTACTTCTGGTAATTCGTCATGATGAACGATAAAACCAACTCTTTTGCGCTCAAAATTGGTTGATTTCTGAATTTTTTCTGCAAATAAATATTCTAATTTTTCAGTAGATGCTAATGCTAATTTTTCAAATGGAGTAGAAGGGTCATTCACTAAAACCTCCATATAAGTCGATTTGTCACCGTAAGTTAATTTTGCATACGGATAAACATTCAAAATTCCTTTGTCTGTTTTAATTGGAACTGGAGCTAATTTATTTTGCTCTAATTCGGCTTGTCCTAAATCGACAGGATCAACAAAAGAATAAGAAATATTACTATTTTTTTCGCGAAGTTCGTCTAATAAAAATTGAATTTCGTTCTTCAAAATTCTGTAATCACCTGTTAAATCTCCACCCAAAAGAATTTCAATTTTAAGCGGTTGTTTTACATTTTCTACTAACTTTTCGGTTGTAGAAGTTAACGTAAAACGTTTGTCTTTTGTCATGTCAATTCGCGTATAAAAAAATTGAGCAATGATAAAAAGCGCGATAAATGCGATGAAAGTAATTAGATGTTTTTTGTTTAATTTTTTCATGGCACTATTTTTTATTTTCAAGATTAACAATTGAAATTTGATTCAAGATTCCAATCAAAATCAAAAAGTAAAGTAAATCTCGTGTGTCAATAATTCCTTTCAAAAACTGGTTGTAATGTGTAAAACTTCCAATTTTTTGAACATAGAAATCCATCGAACCAAGTAAATTATATGACGCTAAACTTTCGAATCCATAAAAAATAATGAAGCAAAAGAAAACCGCCAAAACATAAGCCATTACTTGATTTTTGGTAATAGATGAAGTAAATAAACCAATTGCGGCGAATAAACTTCCTAGAAAGAAAAGTCCTAAATAACCAGAAAAAATTGTTCCGTAATCTAATTCTTGTTCGGGCATCAAAAATTCTTGCAACGTAATAGTGAACAAGAAAGTTGAAAGTAAACAAAAAACAACAACTGAAACGACTGCTAAATATTTGCCCCAAATAATTTGGTTATTTTTTATAGGTAGTGTGAATAACCACAATAGTGTTCCGTTTGCTTGCTCTTCTGCGATTAATTTCATCGTTAAAGCTGGAATCATGAATAGAAAAATCCAAGGTCCAACAAAGAAAAAACTACTTAAAGAAGCATTTCCAGTATTGAAAACATTGAATTCGTTATCAAAAAACCAAAGGAACAAAACCGAAACGATAACAAATGTTGCGGTTGCTAAATAAGCGTTGAAGCCTAAATAAAAATTGGAAAACTCTTTTTTGAAGATTGTCCACATGTTATTTTTTATTATTACGATTAATTAAACGCACAATAAGCATAAGTAGTATACCACAACCAAAGAAACTGACAATCGACCAATACCAATTTTGACCAAAATCTGTTTTTTGAATCACAGCAAACACGATAACAAATAATAAAATAGTCGCCAATTCGTTCATCATTCGCAATTGAACAGAAGTGTATTTGAAAACTTTATTTTGGATTTGTTTCAACGTTCGCCAGCACCAAAAATGATAAATTAATAAAACACTTATCATTCCTAATTTACTTTTCATCCACGGCATTTGTAATAAACCTTGATTTTTGTAAAGCATATTCAATCCCATTGTAATCAAAATAACCAAAGCAGGAGCGGTAATTACATTCCATAATTTTTTCTCCATGTAGGTATATTGATCCTGCAAAATTGATTTTTTTGGTTCTTCCATTTGTTGCGTTTCTGTATGATAAATCATCAAACGAACAATGTAAAATAAACCAGCAAAGTAACTTACCACGAAGATAACGTGTATTGCTTTGTATATTAAATAATTATAAGTCATATAGTTATTGTAAACTCTCTAATACTAAATTTTCTCAGCGTTAATTTTCAAATTCAATTGTAATTGTATCGTTTTTCTTTAATCCCATTAACTGATTTGCACCTCCTGATATTGTTGGATTACTCTTGTATAAAGTAACTTCTAAAAATCCTGCCGAATTAAACAAACACAATGTTCGTCCAAAAGCTTGCACTTCTTTGTTAAAATCTTGTACAACTTCGTTGTAATGCTCATAAATAACAGTAATATCGGTCATCGAGAAATCTTTCTGACGAAGCAAAATTTTATATTTTCTGTCTTGTGCAATTTCATCGAAAAAATCTTTCGAAATATTACTCACAACATTTCCAAAATGATCAATATAAATTACATTTCCTATGATATATTTATCATCGCGATAAATTGGTTTCAACTCATTCAATTGTTTCATTTCGGTACGTTTGTTCCCTAAAAGAGCAGGAACTCCGCCGCGCGCCAAGTGACATGCAACTGGTACAAAACAATTTTTCATTGGAAATAAACTGTCTATTCCTTCTGGATAAGCAGTGATTTCGTAAATTTCTTCTGGTTGATTTTTTTGGCAAATCAAGGATAAAATTCCATTATCTGCACAAATAAAATAATGATGATTGATTAATGCACAAATCGGCTTCTGATAAGGCGTACTTAAGGCATTAATTCCAATAATATGTATAGTTCCGTCGGGAAATTCTTCGTAAGAATTACGAATGATATAGGCAGCTTCAGATAAATCATAGGGATTAACATGATGCGAAATATCTACAATTGTAACATCGGCCAATTCTTTTAGAATTGCGCCTTTAACGCTAGAAACAAAGTAATCTTTGACTCCAAAATCCGATGTTAATGTAATAATTGCCACTATTCTCTAATAATTAGCAAATATATTGTTTATTATTCTTTATTTTTGTGTAAGTGAACCAAAAAAACAATCTCATTTGACAGAAATTAATATTGAATTAGCCGAAATTAATGCTCAAGATTTTTATGGTGCTAATAATGAACATCTAAAAAGAATCAAAGAATATTATCCAAAATTAAAGATTGTTGCTCGCGGAAGAGAGTTAACAGTATTTGGAAATGAAGATGTTCTGAAAGTATTTGACCAAAAAATGCAACGAGTAATTCAGCATATTCACAAATACAATCGACTATCTGATCGCGAACTCGAAATCATTATGACCGAAGATAATAATGAAATGCTTCAAATGAAAAAAGAAGACGAAATTATTGTACACGGTGTAAATGGTAAAATCATCAAACCTCAAACGCCTAATCAACAAAAGCTGGTACAAACTGTTTACAACAAAGACATGGTGTTTGCAATTGGGCCTGCTGGAACGGGAAAAACTTATACTGCTGTTGCGTTGGCGGTACAAGCGTTAAAGAACAAAGAAGTTCGCCGAATTATTATGACACGTCCTGCCGTAGAAGCTGGCGAGAATTTAGGTTTTTTACCAGGTGATATGAAAGATAAATTAGATCCATATTTACAACCTTTGTATGATGCGTTGAAAGATATGATTCCGTTCGAGAAACTTTCGTCTTATACCGAAAAAGGAGTGATAGAAGTAGCGCCTTTAGCATTTATGCGTGGTCGAACATTGGACGGAGCTTTTGTAATTCTTGATGAAGCGCAAAACACAACCTATGCTCAGATGAAAATGTTTTTGACGCGTATGGGAAAAAATTCTAAGTTTATTATCACAGGAGATCCTGGTCAGGTCGATTTACCACCAAAACAAAAATCTGGTTTACGTGAAGCGATTAATATATTGAAAGATGTAAAAGATATCGGATTTATTTATTTGGATGATAAAGATGTTGTTCGACACAAAATTGTTCGCGAAGTCTTGAAAGCTTACAAAGTGAGTGAAGATAAAGAGCGAGAGAAAATAGATATTAAAAAATAAATCAAAAAGCCAATTGTTTCTAAGAGCAATTGGCTTTTCGATTTAATATTTATGGCAGAATATTAAATTATTCTTTTAGTGGATTAGTTTTTAAAGTAAAACCTAAAATGTTAAATACTAATCCTATTGGCAAAATCATTCCTGCAATTAAGCTCATTCTATTAGAATCAGAAAATTCTAAGATTAATAAAATTGAAGTTAATATTAAAACTAATCCCGTTATATATAATATATTTTTCATTTTATTATAAATTGTAATTCAATCAAATATAATGATTTATTTCTAATTTTTGTAAAAAATATTCAATTCTAAAATCAAGTAAATGTCATTCCAACAAAAGGGGAAATCTAAAATAAACTTATAACTAACAACTCAACACTTAAAACTTTTTCACATCAACCAACCTTTTTGTAATTTGTTGCATCTAACTTACAAATCAAACAATATGAAAAAGTTATTTTCTTTTTTCTTCGTTTTTGTTGGAATGTTTTTTTCTACAAAAATAAATGCGCAAGATATTCGAATCGGATTTCCGCGTATCGAAATCGGTGAACGCCCAGACGAAAATTCTGTGAGTTTGCAATCGATGGATGTACAAATTGAGATTTTTGGAAATTTAGCCAAAACGACAACAACTTTAGTTTTTATGAATTCGTCAAGTCGAAATCTCGAAGGGAATTTAGTTTTTCCTTTGCCCGAAAACACGACGGTTAATGGATATGCAATTGATATTAATGGAAAATTGCGAAATGCAGTTCCCGTTACAAAAGCGCGTGCGGTTGAGGTTTTTGAAAGTATTCAGAAGCAAAATGTCGATCCTGGAATTATCGAAAAAGTAGAAGGAAATAATTTCCGAACTCGAATTTCTCCGATTCCAGCAAAAGGTTCGCGTACGATTCAGTTGTCATATTACCAAGAATTGAAATTGGATAAATCGTCGTATCAATATCATTTGCCATTAGATTCTTCGAAGAAGATTGCGAAGTTTAATTTGACAACAAAAGTGTACAATGCTGCTGAAAAACCGCAATTAATTGAAACGCCAGATGGCTCGTTCAATTTTTCTGAAAATAGTAATATATATGAAGCAAATTTGTCGAAAACAGATTTTACACCTAAAAAATCATTAATTATTAATCTTCCAAAATCGCCGAATAATGTAGAATCTTTTGTTCAGAAAAATGTAGATGGTTCGGTTTATTTTTATGCGAATTTATTGGTTGATGCAAAATCTCAACCAAAAGTTTGGTCAAAAAATATCGGAATAATTTGGGATAATTCGTTAAGTGGTTTGAAACGAAATCATCAAAAAGAATTAGAATTTTTAGATAAAATTATTTCTCAACAAAAAAATCTAAATATTGAAGTTTCGTTGTTGAATATTTCTTTGGAAAAATCGAGATTGTTTCAAATTAAAAATGGTGATTGGTCTGAATTGAAAAAATATTTGGAAAATGTGACATATGATGGAGGAACAAATTATGCAAAAATTCTTCCAACAAATCTGAAAGCAGACGAATATCTTTTGTTTTCGGATGGAATTTCATCTTTTGGCTCGAATATTTTTAATATCGATAAATCTTTCTATACAATTGCGTCTTCGCCGACTTCTAATTATGGTGTTTTGAAAATGATTGCGCAAAAAGTTGGAGGAAAATTTATCAATCTAAATGAAAATTCTGTAGAAAATGCGTTCAAACAAATCAACGAAAGTTCGGTTCAATTCTTAGGAATTATCAATAATACAGCGGGAGAAGTTTACCCAATTTCGACAAATGATGTGAACAATGGAATTTCGATTTCGGGAATTTCTCAATATCCAAATGCAAAATTAATGATGATGTTTGGACGAAACGGAAAAGTGGAATTCAATAAAGAATTGGATTTGAGTAAAGCAACTCAAAATCTTGAAATTAGTAAAATTTGGGCGCAAAGTAAAGTGAATTATTTAGAACTGAATCTAGAACAATATAAAACAGAAATTGAAGAAATTGGAAAACAATTTTCGATTGTAACGTCGAACACAAGTTTGATTGTTTTGGAAAATGTTTCGGATTATGTAAAGTATAAAATCAATCCACCAGCGGAATTGCAAAGTGAATTTAATAAATTATCGAAACAAGGTTTTGAACAAAATGAAACTCGAAAAGCTGATTTGTTGAAAAATGCAATTGCGAAAGCAAAGGAATTGAAAGAATGGTGGAAGAAAGATTTTAAATATATAAAACCAAAATATCCAAAACCTGTTGGGGATTCTACAACTTATTTAGAAGAGACTGTACAAGTGAATATGGTAATGCCAGAGCCTAGAACAACAGCTGTAATGGAGATGGAATCTAGTGCAGAACAAGCTATGGTAGTTACAGCAAATGGAGTGAGAAGAGAATCGAGAAGTTTAGGTTATGCTTCGGCTAATTTTGTTGCAGATAAAAAAATGAAGGATGAATCATCAGCTTCGGTTCCGGAAATTAAAATAGTCAATGTAAAATCGGATAAAGAATACATGAAGTTGATAGAAGCGTCTAAAAATCCATATCAAACTTATTTAGATTTGAGAAAAGATTATGCCGAAACGCCTGCTTATTATTTTGATGTGGCAACATTTTTCTTTCAGAAAAAAGAAAAAGAAACTGGTCTTAAAATTTTAAGCTCGATTGCAGATCTAGGTTTAGAAGATGCAGAATTGTATAAAATGTTAGCATACAAATTGAAAGAAATTGAAGAATATCAAACCGAATTATTTATCACAAAAAAAGTCTTGGATTGGCGACCTTTTGATGCACAAAGTTATCGTGATTATGCCTTGGCGTTACAAGACAATGAGCAATATCAATCGGCTTTAGAGCATTTATATAAAGTATTGACCAACGATTATTCGATAGAAATTGCCAATCGTGATCGAGATATTACGGAGATTATTGTTCCTGAAGTTAATAATTTGATTTCGCTTCATCGAAAAGAATTGAATTTATCGAAAATTAATAAAGATATCATTGTTGATATTCCGGTTGATATTCGTGTGGTGATGAATTGGAATAAAGATATGACCGATATTGATTTGTGGGTGACGGATCCAAATGGCGAGAAATGTTTTTACGGACATCGTACAACTGCGATTGGTGGACGAATGAGTGAGGATGTGACGCAAGGTTTCGGACCAGAACAATTTATGTTAAAAAAAGCGATCAAAGGAAAATATAAAATAGAAACGAATTTTTTCGGAGAAAGACAAATGAGTATTTCAGGGCCAACAACTATTTCGGCAGAGATTTACTTGATGTATAGCTCAGGAAAACAAGTGAAGAAAATGATTACTTTCCAGAATAACAAGCCAAATTCTGGCGGCGAAGGAATTTTGGTTGGTGAATTTGAATTTTAGTAAATGGAAAAGGAATCTTGAAAGAGATTCCTTTTTTTTGCATAACGCATCATTCATCATTCATCATTAATAATTAAACTCACATCCACTGATTTCGATCCAAACTTCTATACTGAATAGCTTCACTAATATGTTTTGAAAGAATAGTTTCAGAATTATCTAAATCTGCAATTGTTCGTCCAACCCTAATAATTCGATCATACGCACGAGCAGAAAGATTTAATTTTTCCATAACAACTTTGATTAAATGCTTCGAATGATCATCTAAATCACAAAAAGTATCCAACTCTTTTGGTCCCATTTGCGAGTTGTAATGGACTTTTGTATTTTCAAATCGTTTGGTCTGGATATTTCTTGCATTAATGACACGTTCACGAATCACAGCACTTTTTTCGCCACGACGTTCTTGCGACAAATCATCAAACGGAACAGGATTCACTTCGATATGTAAATCAATTCGGTCCAAAAGTGGTCCAGAAATTTTATTCATATAACGTTGCATTTCCGCTAAAGAGGAAGTGTTGTTTGGATCATCCATAAAATAACCGCTCGGACTTGGATTCATAGAAGCTACTAACATAAAACTCGCAGGATAATTCACAGTGAATTTTGCCCTCGAAATTGTGACTTCTCGATCTTCCAAAGGTTGACGCATAACTTCTAAAACAGTTCGCTTAAATTCGGGTAATTCATCCAAAAACAAAACACCATTATGCGCCAAAGAAATTTCTCCAGGTTGTGGATAAGAACCACCGCCGACTAAGGCGACATCCGATATAGAATGATGTGGACTAGAAAAAGGACGACTTACAATTAATGATTTGTTAGATAATTTTCCAGCAACGCTATGAATTTTTGTTGTTTCGAGCGCTTCTTGTACGGTCATTTTCGGAAGAATTGAAGCAATTCGTTTGGCTAACATTGTTTTTCCACTTCCTGGAGGACCGATCAAAATAATGTTATGTCCTCCTGCAGCAGCGATTTCCATCGCACGTTTTACATTTTCTTGACCTTTTACATCAGCAAAATCGAAAGGATAATTATTCATTTCACTAAAAAAATAATCATCTAAATTAACTTGATGAGGTTGTAAAATGATTTCTTCGTTAAAATAATCAACAACTTCTCTGATGTTATTAACCGCAAAAACATCGATTCCTTCTACAACAGCTGCTTCGTCTGCATTTTGTTTGGGTAAAATAATTCCTTCGAAACCTTCTTCTTTTGCTTGTATTGCAATCGGCAATGCACCTTTTATAGGTCGAAGTGAACCATCTAGCGATAATTCGCCCATCATTATAAATTTATGGAGTTGTTCAGAATTTACTTGCTCCGAAGCTGCTAAAATTCCAATTGCGATTGGTAAATCATAGGCAGAACCTTCTTTTTGTAAATCTGCTGGCGCCATATTAATCGTGATTTTTTTACCAGGTAATTTCAAATTAGAATTTTTTAGTGCAGCATTTATCCTAAAATTACTTTCTTTTATTGCGCTATCGGGCAAACCAACCAAATGATACCCGACACCTTGATCAATATTAACTTCCACAATAATTGTTTTTGCGGAAACTCCGAAAATAGCACTTGCAAAAATTTTCACTAACATAAAATATTTTTTTATAAATTTACTTCCTTTTTCTATTGAATAAAATAGCTGAGAGGATTTAAGTATTTAATAATTAATTAAATAATACACTTTGGTGTAAATTCTATATGAAAAAAGAAAAATATTCTTTTGAATTTGAACGATTCGAGAGTAAATCTGAGCTTGCAGCAGAACAAAAAAAAGTAGTAGAAGAGGCTTATGATATTTCGTTGAATGCATATGCGCCTTATTCTAATTTCAATGTTGGTGCATCTGTTCAATTAGAAAATGGAGAAATTTTTTCGAGTTCAAATCAAGAAAATGCTTCGTATCCAGTCGGAACTTGTGCCGAAAGAGGTTTATTGGCTTATGTAAATGCAAACTTCCCAAATATTAAGATTGAAAAATTGGCTGTTTCTACGCCAAATGTCAATTATCCATTGCCTCCATGCGGGATGTGTCGACAATATATTTTAGAGATTGAAAAGAAACAATCGCAACCAATCGAAATTATTTTATCTGGAAAAGAAGGTGATGTTTTGGTGATAAATTCTGCTAAAGATTTGCTTCCATTACATTTTACTGACGAATTTTTAGGGTAGCAATTTTGTACACTAAATAGATTAGTTTAAATTTGTTCCAACGGAATTGTGCAATTATGGAAAAATTAACGCAAGAAACGTACCTACAATGGTATCGTGATATGACTTTTTGGCGTCGCTTCGAAGATAAGTGTCGTTCATTATATTTAAAGCAAAAAATTAGAGGTTTCTTACATTTATACAATGGTCAAGAAGCTTTACCAGCCGGTTTTATTCATGCAATGAAACCTGGTGTAGATCATGTGATTACTGCTTATCGTTGTCACGTTTGGCCTATGGCTTTGGGTGTAGACCCAAAACGTATTTTGGCTGAATTATGTGGTAAAGAAACAGGAACTTCTCATGGTTTAGGAGGATCTATGCACGTTTTCAGTAAAGAGCATAATTTTTATGGTGGACACGGAATCGTTGGTGGGCAAATTCCATTAGGAGCAGGAATCGCTTTTGGTGATAAATTCTTTAATCGCGATGGTGTTACAATCTGTTTAATGGGAGATGGCGCAACTCGTCAAGGTACATTACATGAAACATTTAACATGGCGATGAACTGGAAATTACCAGTTGTTTTTGTTTGCGAAAACAATCAATACGCTATGGGAACTTCTGTTTCTCGTACTGCTAACCACGAAGATATTTGGAAATTAGGTTTAGGATACGAAATGCCTTGTATGCCTGTAGATGGTATGGATCCTGTAAAAGTTGCAGAAGCAGCTTACGAAGCTATTGAAAGAGCGCGTCGTGGAGATGGACCAACTTTCTTAGATGTACGTACATATCGTTATAGAGGTCACTCTATGTCTGATGCTGAGCCTTATCGTACAAAAGAAGAGGTGGAAGAGTACAAACAAGAAGATCCAATCTTGAATGTTGAGAATCATATCTTAGTAAACAATTGGGCTACTAAAGAACAATTAGATGCAATTGTTGATGAAGTAAAAGTGATGGTAGAAGAATGTGCAGAATTTGCAGAAAACTCTAACTATCCAGAAGAACACGTAATGTATGATTATATCTATTCAGAAGAAAATTATCCATTCTTAGATAAAATCGAAAACAACTAAAAACCATGGCAGAAATTATTACAATGCCTCGCTTAAGCGATACAATGGAAGAAGGAACTGTTGTAAAATGGCACAAAAATGTAGGAGATAAAATTGCTGAGGGTGATATCTTAGCAGAAATCGAAACAGATAAAGCAATCCAAGAATTCGAATCAGAATTTGACGGAGTATTATTATATCAAGGTGTTGCAGAAGGTATATCAACAAATGTTGATGAAGTTTTAGCAATTATTGGAAATGAAGGAGAAGATATTTCAGGTTTAATTGGAGGTGGAGCAAAAGCAACTACCGAAGTTAAAGAAGAAAAATCAACTCCCAGCGAAACAAAAACAGAAGAAGCAAAACCTGCTGCAGAAATTCCTGCAAATGTGGAAGTAATTACAATGCCTCGTCTTTCTGATACAATGGAGGAAGGAACTGTAGTTGTTTGGCACAAAAATGTTGGAGATCAAGTTGCGGAAGGTGATATTTTAGCAGAAATTGAAACAGATAAAGCAGTGCAAGAATTCGAATCAGAATTTGATGGTGTTTTATTATATCAAGGTGCTAAAGTGAACGAGCCTGCGCCAGTAGATTCTGTTTTAGCAATTATTGGTGAAGCTGGTACTGATGTTTCTGCAATTGTAGCAAACGGAGGTAAAGTTGCTGCTCCAGCAGCTTCTACAGAAGTTGTTGATGACGAAAAACCAGTAGTTGTACAATTAGATGTAAATAATAAGGTTGAAGAAACTTCTTCTTCTGATCGTATTTTTGCATCTCCATTAGCAAAAACAATTGCAAAAGATAAAGGAATTAATTTAGCTGAGGTGAAAGGTTCTGGTGATAATG
This sequence comes from Empedobacter sp. UBA2044, assembly GCF_002333005.1. Classification (NCBI taxonomy): domain Bacteria; kingdom Pseudomonadati; phylum Bacteroidota; class Flavobacteriia; order Flavobacteriales; family Weeksellaceae; genus Empedobacter; species Empedobacter sp. UBA2044. The sequence continues at coordinate 2,997 of NZ_DDBA01000066.1, read as the reverse complement.
GACGTATAGTGAAAAAAGATATCGAAAATTATCAACCATCTGCTCAACCAAAAGCGGAAGCAAAATCTGAATCAGTTAAACCTGCTCAAACTTTTGTTTCTGGAGAAGATAAAGTGATTCCAAATTCTCAAATGAGAAAAGTTATCGCAAAACGTTTGGCTGAATCTAAATTTACAGCTCCTCATTATTATTTAAATGTTGAGTTGGATATGGATAACGCAATCGAAGCGCGTAAACAATTAAACTCTGTTCCAGATACTAAAATTTCGTTCAACGATATGGTTGTTAAAGCATGTGCTATGGCATTACGCAAACATCCAGCTGTAAATTCTACTTGGACAGATGCAGAAATTATTCAACACGGAGATATCAATATTGGTGTTGCAGTAGCTGTAGAAGATGGTTTATTGGTTCCTGTTGTTAAAAATACAGATCAAAAATCATTTGCTCAAATTTCTGCTGAGGTTAAAGATTATGCAGGTCGTGCAAGAGATCGCAAATTAAAAGCAGATGAAATGGAAAAATCAACATTCTCTGTTTCAAACTTAGGTATGTTTGGAATCGAATCATTCACATCGATTATCAATCAACCAAACTCTTGTATCCTATCAGTTGGTTCAATTATTCAAAAACCAGTTGTAAAAGACGGACAAGTTGTAGTTGGTAACACAATGAAATTATCTTTAGCTTGTGATCACAGAACAGTAGACGGAGCAACAGGTGCACAATTCTTACAAACATTAAGAATGTACATCGAAAATCCTGTTACAATGTTAGTGTAAGCTAAGATTTAATATATTTTTTTAAAGACCATTCATCGAATGGTCTTTTTTTTGTTATAGATTTTATGAATTTGTATCTTTAATCTCTAAAGTAATTAATTTAATGAAGCAACTAAAATTCTACTTTAATATTTTAAAACAGACAATTGTTGAATTTGGTGAGGACCGAATTATGAAATTGAGCGCTTCGTTAACTTATTACGCATTGTTTTCACTTTCACCATTAATTCTGATTGTAATTTCCAGTGCAAGTTTATTCTTTAAGAAAGATGCTATCGAAAACCGAATGTTTTATGAGCTTAAAAATATTGTTGGTCCAGATGTCGCTTTAGCTGTACAAAATTTTGTTACAAATTCTACCATTTCAGGAGATAGTTCGCTTGCTTTATATATAGGTATCGGAATTTTGATTTTTGGTTCTACAACAATGTTCACCGATATGCAAGATAGTCTCAATCTTATTTGGCGTGTCGAAGCAGTTCCTCGTAGAGCTTGGTTGAAATTTGTAATAAATAGAGGGCTTTCATTTTTGATTATCCTTTCATTAGGAATAGTTTTAATAGCAACAGTAATATTAAATAGTATATTAATGAGTTTTGGAGAAGAAATTTTCAGTCTTTTCGAACTCGATACCATTATGACGAAGACCACAGTTATTCTTCTTAATAATACATTGAGTATTTCAATCTCGATTTTGATATTTTATATTCTCTTCAAGATTCTTCCCGATGCACGTATCAAAGCAAAACAAGCTTTTGTAGGAGCGTTTTTTACGGCGATTCTATTCTTTATTGCAAAATATTTAATTGGTATTTATATCGCAAACTCCAAATATTCTACCATTTTTGGATCGGCAGGTTCGTTGGTTATTCTTTTGTTGTGGATTTATTATGTTGCAACAATTCTATATTTCGGCGCAAAATTCACAAAAGTATTTGCCGAAGCCAAAGGTTACCCTATTATTCCAAAACGAAATGCGAAGCTCAGAAAAGTATCGTTTATTGATTATCAACTCGATAAAAAAGATTATGAAAGTATAGATTAGTTACTAATTTATTTCGCTTCTCGAAACCTCTCCCGAGCCCATAACCCAAAAGTAGCCGCTGCCTATTTGTTTGATTCAGCAAATATTCACCGCCTAATCATTTCATACAGTGAAAATACAAAACTCGAGTGTAATGATTCACCATTTTTTTTCAACTCGAACTGTCAACAAAATTAAAACTCTTGAAAAACAATTGTACTTTTCGTCAGTTCGAGTGAAAATCTCTGATTTTAGTATCGGGAACTTAGACGAATTGCTGTCAACTTTCAACCGTCCAAAAAAAGTATTGTATACACTCTACTGCCACTATGTTGCCTTCATCCTGCCTTAAAGTAGGGAGTAAGCTGCAATTACGAATTGAGGATATGGCTGATTTTTTACAAAACTTAAATCAAAATTATGATTAAAAATATTAGTTTTACCCGTTGTGCATTTTGATTACTAAATAATAAAGTTGTTCATTTGATTGAAAATCAGTAAATTGTTTTAAGCACAAAACATTTACAATGAACAACTTACTTACAAATTATGAAAGAATATTATAAGTTCTACGAAAATATCCACAGATACACTTTTAATTTATCAACGTAGAAGACCTAAACTTTTTGATTTATAACTCATAAATCTTGTCTTAACAGCTAAATTTATGGGTATTGATAGTGAAAATCATTTATTTCGAAATCTTCCTAAAGCGCTAAGTTGTAAAATTGAGCGTAGTATTTACAATCGTAGAAAACGTAGATTA
>NZ_DDBA01000066.1:0-147 GCF_002333005.1 Empedobacter sp. UBA2044 | reverse complement strand
AAAATTGTTTTATCGTTGATATTATGCCGTTGGAAGTTTGTGAAATAACAAGAATTAATCACTCTAAATTTTGCAAAGAGCATCAGTTTTGTGCACCAAATAGAGGTTTTAGTGCTTCTCAGCAATTGTCTTTTTATGGCTATAAAC
>NZ_DDBA01000004.1:0-64267 GCF_002333005.1 Empedobacter sp. UBA2044 | reverse complement strand
CGCTATTTCAGGACGGGACACATATTAATTAAAAAAAAGCTTCAGAATAATCTGAAGCTTTTTTTATGATTTATTTAGAATAAGAATCTGCATAATTATTCATTTTCGGTCTAAAATGTGAAAAAATTTGTTAAAAAATCCTCATTTTAACATCATACTAAGTTTTTGGCATCATAATTTCTTAACACTAAAAACAATAAAAAAACAATTAACCTTAAATAATAGTTCATATGCAAGGATTAGAAGAAAACAATCAACCAACAAACAAAGGAAAAAATGGTTTAGTAGTTCCTTTGGCATTAGTCGGAATCTTATTAGCAGGAAGTGTAGGATATAATATTTATCAAGCAAATCAGATCGGAAATCTTGAAAAAAATGAATCTTTAAATTCTCAAATCCTTAAAAACGAAACAGGTCAAAAGGATCAAATTCGTAAACAATATGATTCGATTTTAAACGACTATACACAATATAAAGCACGCATCGAAGATCGTAACAATTTATTGAGCGATAAAGAAAATATGATTCAGTTAAAGAATCAAGATATTCAAGAAATTTTAGATAAAGACAATCCAACTGCAGAGGAAATGAATCGTGCTCGTAAAATGATTAACGATTTAGAAGGAAGTGTAAAAAATTACAAATCTGAAGTTGCTCGTTTACAAAAAGAAAATGCAATTCTTGTACGTAGCGTTGACGAATTAAATAATAAAAATTCTGCTTTAACAACAGACAACAACAATTTAAGAGAAAACAATAAAGAGTTAACATATAACTACGAAACAGAAAAAAGTGTTCGTCAAAAAGACAATGCAATTTCGAAAGGAAAGATCAATGAATTAAGTTCAACTTTATCTGTTTCTAATCAACAAATCAAAGGAATTCGTGTAAGAAATAGCGGAAAAGAAGTTGAAAAAACACGTGCAAAACGTATTGATAAAATTCGTGTTTCTTTTGATGTAGATCGTAATTCGAGAACAGAATCTGGAGACAAAAAATTATATGTTGCTATCTATAATCCTGACGGAACATTAGGAAGATATGGAAATGCGCAAGGCGGACAAATTGAATTGAGATCTGGAGATACAGTTAATTTCTCTGATGCAATCAACTTTAATTACACAAACGGACAAACAAAAAATATTACGTTTGATTGGGAAAACGAGGAATTCCAAAAAGGAGTTTACACGTTCAATGTTTACGAAAATGGATTTAAGATTAGTCAAGCAAAAATAACCCTAAACTAATTATTGACACAAGACTAACCAAGAAAGCTCAGCAATTGCTGAGCTTTTTTTGATTTAATATATCTTTTAAATATTATCGTTTCAAAAGATTGATACTAACAGTTGCCAATTCACTGTTTGGATATTTTTTGAACAATGTTTTATCTGGAACTAAACCAGTTTCTTGACAAATTCGATGAAAAACATCGACTTCTACAATATATTGATCCGAAAATCCATGCGTTGCATCATACGCTGTTGCAGGTGTATTTCCTAAATTCTCCGCCGTTAAATCTGGAGCAATCGTATGTAATTCGATCAATAACAAACCAAATTTATCTACATAAGGCGCCCATTTTTTGAGATGATTCAATAAATTTTGTTCCACATCATTATTTGACAATCGTTTTCCTCTAAACGCAAAAGCTCCTGTAGAAGCACTAATTCGATTTGTTTTGATATCTTCTACATCTTCCCAAATTCGATTATGATCTAAAAATGTTCTAATGTTTAATAAATCACTCAACTCTATTGAATAATCATTTTTCAAATCTGTTGCCAAACGATCTGGATCACCAATATCACCCCAAATCACTTTTGCCCAAATATCATTTTTAATTAAATTGGCACGCGTTACTTTCAGCGCTGCTTGATTATAATCTGCACCAACCAAAAAAAGTGGATATTCGTCGAGATGTTTTCCCCGTAAGGTTTGACGTTCTATCACATCATACAAATGTTGTAAAAGCGCTCCATTCCCGCATCCCATATCCAAAATTCCTTTCGGTTGCTCTTCTATTGGACGATTAAAAATATCTACAATAAACTCATCAATCACTTTGAAATAAGTGGAATGCGCTCCTCCACTACCCCAAACATTCATTTCGCGATTCACGTGTTGTTCATCTTCGCCTTCGGTAATTTCACGCAATTTTGTTGGCGAACCAAAAAGCAAATCATTCAACTTCGCGAACATTGGTAAATAAGAAACTGTAACACCATAAGATGTTGCACGGCGCGCAAAAAATAATCCTATTTCTGTGAATTTATAGTTTTTTTCGTGTTTAGTAAACCAACCTAATTCGGTTAATCTTTCCAATATTTTTTCAAAAGTTTGTGGATTTTTGTGAAATTCATCTGGATTGAAAGAAGCTTCCATAAAGTATTTATGAAACAAACCGCTCATTCCCATTCGCACAATAATTGGCCCAACTAAAACGCCTTCGATATGTTTGGTAATTTGATAATGCAAAGGTTTTTCAAGAAACTCTTCGTCATCAGCAGTAATCAAATAGATTTTATATTTATCAAATAATTTGATCCATTTTTTGCAAAATTCATCCGAAAAATCATGTTGATTGATGACTTCATCTTCTGCTAAAAAAACAGCTAAATCGTGGTAAATATCAATATTAGTAAATGCTCTATCTGAATATTTATTGGTTTGAATCTCGACGCTATTTTCTGCATTATTCACTGAATATTCTAACATATTCTGCGAAGCCAACACACGCAAAGCAACATTTAGATAACCTTCGTTTGCCTGAAATTCGTTTGTCAATTCTTCTAACTGTATAGTTTTACGCTCGACGATATAATGCAAAGCTCCTTTTTTAGCCAAAGCACTTAATACCGGAGCCGTTACCAAACCATCGAGATGTCTAAAAATTAACGATCTCAAATATTTTTTATCCATTTTGGTTGATTTTTTCTACTATAAATATATTGAAAATTGCGAGATGTTGATGTGAAGGTTATTGTAAAATTTTAAAAATAGAAATAAAAAAACCTCATCTATTGACAAGGTTTTTGATGTATGTGATTAATCAATTTTTATAAAATTACCATTCAAATCAAATTTCAAATCGACATTATTTTGTAATAATTCAACTTTTATTTCTTTATCTTTTGTATCCATTTCAATTGATTTCGCATCAATTTTAGGATATTTAGTTTGAAGATATTTTTGAATATTATCTGGGAAAAATTTAATCGGAATCGCTTTTCCTAAACCATTTTTCACCTCTTTCCAATCACCATTATCTGTAAATTCTATTTTTGTTCCGTCTTTTAACTGAATATTATATGTTGTGATATTGCGTTCAACTTCTTTTATCGCATTCACAAACTCCATATTACCAAAGTTTTTCGAAACAAAATTTTGTGCATTAATAGGTAAACTATTTGCTGAAATCACCGTTTCATTTGGATCAATATTTACCGTTTTTTGTTGACCATTATCTTGTAAAACCTCATAAGTATTTTGTGAAGTCGATGACTCTGGATGATTCGCAATATCACTTTCCGAAACAATTGGCTGTTCTGCAACTTCAGATTTACTTGTGATAACTTCTGAGTTTTCTGTTTTCTTCGATTCACACGAAGAGAAAACTAAGCTTAAAATGACTGCTGTTGATAAAATTATTTTTCTCATGATTTGGATTTTAAACGTTTATCAACAAGCATTATACCATAAAAAAAGCTGATTAAAAATTTAACCAGCTTTTAAGAATTTATTTTTTCTTCTGAACTAAAATCAGGTATTCCCAAGGTTTTAATTTCAGTTTTGTTGTTGCATCAAATGTCACATCTTCGTTGTTCATAAAGTTTTTGTACACACCATTAATTGGAACTATAATTTCTTTATTTGCTTTCGTAAAATTCGCAATAAAATAAGCTTCTGTCGTATTTTTATGACGTTTGAACGCTAAGATAGATTTATCATCAGATGTTTTCAAACGTTCGTAAGAAGCCGCTTTTTTCGCTCCATTAAATGCTTCATTTGTGATTTTAAGTTCTCCTAACTTTTCATAAACGCCACGCATTTTTGCTGTTGGATTACGATCAATAGAATCTTTGACAAAGAATTTTAAACGACGATTAAAATCTTCTTCTTGTCCATTATAAATCAATGGAATTCCAGGTAAAGTATACGTTAATGCAGCAAATGTTTCGACCGCATCACCCATTCTTTCGTACTCAGTTCCAGCCCAAGAATTTTCGTCATGATTTGATGTGAATAATAATTTATAATCGTCCGCTTGCCATTTTTTCGGAATCGAATCCATGTACGCATCAATCGCAGAAACATTCTTTTTACCTTTTGCAATATCATTCATGATATGATGAATTTCCCAACCATAAGCAGCATCAAATGCATTATTTGCTAATAAATCTGGTTTCTCTGTTTCACCTAACATAAAAATTTCGCGACCTTTTGCCAATTGAGGTTTTGCTTCGTTCCAAAAATCTGTTGGAACTTCGTGCGCCATATCACAACGGAAACCATCAATTTTGAAATCATCTAACCAATATTTCATATCGGCAATCATCTGTTTGCGCATTTCTTTGTTATCGAAATTTAACGCCACAACATCCGACCAATCGTAAGGAGAATGCATTTTCCCGTTCTTATCTTGTTCGTACCAATCAGGATGTTGTTTTACCCAAGGATGATCCCAAGCCGTGTGATTCGCAACCCAATCCAAAATCACATAGATTCCGTTTTTGTGCGCTTCATCAACCAATTTCTTAAAATCTTCGGCATTTCCAAATTCTGGATTGATTCCTCTATAATCTTTGATCGAATAATACGAACCTAAACCTTCTTTTCGATTTTCTTCTCCAATTGGGTAAATGGGCATAATCCAAAGGATTTTAACCCCTAATTTCTTGATATTCGAAATCTCTTTTGTAACCGCTGCAAAAGTTCCTTCTGGTGAAAACTGACGAACATTCACTTCATAAATCACAGAAGTTTCTGCCATATCAGCCGTAAAAGGCAAAATGCTTTGTTCTTTCCTTTCAGTTTTAACGTCTTCTGACTTTGTTTCTTTTTTGCTTTCACAACTTGTTAAAAACAAAGTTGTCATCAAGGTTAAACCAACTATTTTTTTTATCATTTTTCTTCTATTACTTCTCAAAAAACTAATTCACTTTTTCCAATAATACAATATTGGAAGTCGTATTCAATTCTAAATTTCCGTTCACAACTTTTCCAGAAAAACCTGAATAAGCATCGCGAACTTTGGTACCATCTTTCCAAACAGAACTTACATTAATTGTTTTTTTTCCAATTGGCATTTCCAATCCAATCACCACTTCGTCTGTCTTATATTTTCTTGTAAAAATATACGGAGAATTTTGCAAATCTGTTTGATTTCCTGCTCCAACCGCTGGATGATTTCGTCTAAATTGTCCTAATTTTTGGTAATGATTCAATAATGATTCCGTTTCTGAATTTGGTTTAATATCTTCCCAGTTCATATTCGAACGAAGATTTGCATCTCCATCAACACCTTCAATCTCTAACGGACGAGCCGTTTCGTCTCCATAATAAATTTGCGAAATCCCTGGCGCCAATAACAATCGAGTTCCTGCATCCCAAGTATTTTGACGATTTTTATCAAAAGGCGAACCGTCATCGTGCGAGGTAATGTAGCTCATCACAGACTTTCCTTTCATCTTCTTTTGAAGAATATCATTGTATCGATCAAAAACAGTTTGATTAGATTCTTTTTGAGTTGAACGCAAATCAAAATTGATTAACGCATCAAATCCATTCTCGAAATAATTAACCGTTTTATCAGGAAAATTATATTGCTGACCATCATTAATCGAATATCCATAAACTTCTCCTAACAAGAAAAACTTATTTTGATCCAATACTTTTATAGGATTATTCGCTTTATATTCAGCAAACGCATCTTGACAAATTTCTTCGAATTTCTTCCAAACATTTTCTTCCGTATGTTTCACCGTATCGACACGATAACCATCAATTCCGTACTTACGAATATAGTCTGAAAGCCATTTCATGATATAATATTTCGGTGCTTTTGGAAGATTATATTTCGCGAAAAAAGCATTCAATTCAGCAACTTCTTTGTCTAAACGACCTTCTTGCGACCATTTTGCTAACAATTGCGGAGGCAACATCACATCATTTTCTGATTCCGTTAAAATGTCTGGAAGATTTTTTACCAACGTACATTCAATCGTCGTTTTGTAAGACTCATAGGTACATTGTGGAGAAATACGAACCCAATCAGCAGGAAAAACACCATCTGAATTTGTGACTGGACCTGTGTGATTAATCACCGCATCCAACATAATACGAATGCCTTTCGCATGGGCTTTATCAACCAATTCTTGCAACTCCTTTTCAGTTCCCCAGTTTTTATCAATCGACGTCCAATCTTTTGTCCAATAACCGTGAAATCCATATGTTTTCCCTTGACCTTCGTCAACATATCCATGAATTTGCTCCACAATCGGTGTCATCCAAATCGCATTAACTCCTAAATCTGAAAAATAATTATCTTCGATTTTATTGATTACCCCACGAAAATCTCCTCCTTCAAAACCTCTTAATTTAGATGTTTTAGCAGTTCTCCCGTAATTAACATCATTCTTTTTATCTCCATTCTCGAAACGATCAGTCAATAAAAAATAAATATTTGCACCATTCCAAACAAATGGTTGTTTTTCTGAATGATTTGTCTGCGTAGCTTGTGTTGTTGTTTTTGAGCAAGAACTTAAAAACAATGAAGCTATTCCTAATGTGAAAAGTATTTTTTTCATACTAAAAAGTTTTGAGTAGTAAGTTTTGAGTATTGAGTAACAAGTTTCTCAATACTCATCACTCATTACTTATTTAATTTCTTTGATACTAATTGCAAAACCTCCACCAGCTTGAGATGTTAAATCTAAAACAGATTTTGAATCAACCTTTTTTGTTTCGATTTTATAGGCTTGTGGATTTGTTTTGTAATGCGCATCTTTTGCATCTGCATAGATTTTCGCTTCGTATTTTTTTCCTTTAGCTAAGAAATCTAATTTAATTTTCGTTGAACGAGGCGTTTCACCATTTACATTTCCAACAAACCAATTGTTCGAATTTTTATCTTTACGCGCAATTGTTAAATATCTTCCTGGTTCAGCTTCCAAATAATTAGAATCTTGCCAATCTACTGGTACATCTTTGATAAATTGAAATGCATCATAAAATTGTTTGTAATGCTCAATAATATCAGCAGCCATTTGTAAAGGAGAATACATTGTCACGTATAAAGCCAACTGATTTGCAATCGTAGAATTAACGTGTGAATGATTGTTTGGATTTAATTTTTTCACATCCATTTCGAAAATACCAGGCGTGTAATCCATTGGTCCACCTAAAAGACGCGTGAAAGGTAAAACCGTTACGTGATTTGGTTTAGAACCACCGAAAGCTTGGTATTCTGTTCCACGTGCAGATTCGTTTCCAATTAAATTTGGCCATGTACGCGCAACTCCTGTAGGACGAACCGCTTCGTGTGCATTAACCATTATTTTATAATCAGCCGCTTTTTCGATTGCATATTGATAATGATTAATTGTATTTTGGCTGTAATGATAATCTCCACGAGGAACAATATCACCAACATATCCACTTTTTACTGATGTATAACCATTATCGTTCATGAATTTATATGCTTTATCCAAATGTCTTTCGTAATTACGAATTGATCCCGAAGTTTCGTGATGCATCATAATTTTTACACCTTTTGATTTTGCGTAAGCATTTAACATTTTCACATCAAAATCTGGATAAGGCGTTACAAAATCGAACACGTAATCTTTATGATTACCAAACCAATCTTCCCAACCTTCGTTCCATCCTTCTACTAAAACAGCATCAAATCCATTTTCTGCAGCAAAATCAATGTATTCTTTTACACGCTCGTTATTTGCACCATGTTTTCCGTTTGGTTTCGCATTTTTATAATCGGTTATACCTAATTGTACTGTGGGGAAATCGTCTGTATAAGCCCAAGAGCTTTTTCCTGTAATCATTTCCCACCAAACTCCAACGTACTTTACAGGTTTGATCCAAGAAGTATCTTTAATTTTTGAAGGTTCATTTAAATTATAAATTATTTGCGGCCCTTTAAATGCAACTTCTCTTGCATCATCGCTCGCAATAATTGTACGCCAAGGCGTATTAAAAGGTGCTTGTAGATATCCTTTATCGCCCAAAGCATCAGGAGTCAACCACGATTCGAATGTTAATGTTTTATCATCTAAATTCAAACTCATTGCAGGATAGTTAATCAACGCAGCTTCATGTAAATTGATGTAAAGTCCGTTTGTTGCTTTCATCATCAAAGCTGTTTGTACACCTGTTTTTGAGAAAGATTGTTGAGATGCATTTCCAATATAGGCTTTATCAAATAATCCCCTAATTTCTGATAATTTAGATTCCGTGTAATCGTATTCTTGCGTATCGTAATCGCCAGGAATCCAAAAAGCTGTGTGATCTCCCGCCATTGCGAATTGCGAATGCTCTTCTTTGATGACAAAATATTTTAAGTTCTTTTGTTCTGGAAACTCGTAACGGAAACCTAATCCTTCATTAAACAAACGAAAACGAATAATCATTTGTCGATCTGTATTTGGTTGAGAAACCGTCACCGCTAATTCGTTAAAATTATTTCTAATCTTGTCTACTTCTCCCCAAACTGGTTTCCAAGTTTCGTCGAATGTTGACGTTTTAGTATCAATAATTTTGAAACCTGAAAAAAAGTTTGCGATGTCTTTTGCGCGTTCATCTTCTACACGATCTTGAACGGCAAAATCCATTTCTTTATGTTTCGTTTTAAACTCAAATCCTAAATGACTTGGTTTTACAACATCTTTTCCTTTGTACTTTAACTGATAGGTAGGTTTTCCATCTTTAGATAAAGAGAAATCCATCACAAAATTTCCATTTGGAGATTTCAACTCTTGTCCATAAACCATATTCATCATCGCGATTCCTAACCCTAGTATAAACTTAAAGTTTTTCATATTTCTTGTTTTTGTTTTATTGTCTGTTTTATGCTTTACGCCTAATGCTTAAAGCAATAAATTTCTTGTCAAGCTGAACTTGTTTCAGCTTATCATCCTCTACTTTATGTGATCCTGATATGAATTCAGGATGACTTTTATATTTCATTCATTTTTGTCTTGACACAAAAACGAATCAAAAAAGTCAAGGCCGTAAATCTATTTGACTAAAAATTTAAACCGTTTCGAGAATGATTTAAAAATTTGCTATCGCTCATTAAATCATTTTTACTCTTCACTTATTAAATTTTATTAACATCATAGATTTAATGCCATTTTTAAATACATTTTCAGAATAAACTTAGAACGTAGAACTTAAAACCTACTACTTTTTAAGTTCAATAATCATCGAAGATTTACCATCAATTGTGATTTCTCCGTTTATATTGATTGGTAAAACTTTGTCTGAAATAATATCTTTTCCAGAAGTAAATCCGTTTAATGATTCTGCAAAACGATCTAATTTGAACGTCTGTTTTTCTGGATTTGCATTCAAAATAACCATTACAGATTCGGTATCATTGTATCTAAAATAAACGTAAACATTACTCTGTGGCATATAATGCTTCGTTTTTCCTGAATGAATAACTTCTTTATTTTTTCGCCAATTGAAAAGTTTTGCTGTAAAATCATGAAACGTTTTTTGCTCCGCAGTTCTTCCTTCATTTATAAAAGCCGATTGCTTATCTGACTTCCAACCACCAGGAAAATCTTGTCGAATTGCTGCATCACCTTTACTTTTATCTCCTCGCATCCCGATTTCAGAACCGTAATATACTTGAGGAATTCCACGAACAGTCGAAATTAAGGACAAACCAAGTTTGTAATCATTCACATCTCCATTCATCACTTCATTCCAACGCTCTGTATCGTGATTTTCCATAAATACAAACATATTATTGACATTTGGATACAAGAAATCATTGGTAAATGAATTATATAATTTGATCATTCCTTTGTCCCACGATTCCTCTTCCTTGATTGCTTTTGGCAATTCTGAGAACAATGGAAAATCCATTACCGAAGGTAAATACGAATTATAATTATCGATTTCAGCAATTTTAGAATCTTTTTGCCAATACGAAATATGCGCAGGTGAATACATCCAAGCTTCTCCAACTACATTGAAATTTGGATATTCTGTCGTAATTGCTTTTACCCATTTTGCCATTCCTTCTTTATCATTATATGGATATGTATCGACACGCATTCCACCTAATTCTGCATATTCTATCCACCAAATTGCATTTTGCGTCAGATAATTTAGCACCAACGGATTTGATTGATTCATATCTGGCATTGTATAATCAAACCAACCATTCAAAGCTTCTTTTTTGTCTAATTCTGCCGCGTTTTTATCAAATTGGGTTGTTGTACGATAATTGGAACGACGAAAACCATCTTTTCCTCCAGGAAATTTGTGAATCCAATCTTGCGAAGGCAAATCCTGAATCATCCAATGCGAAATTCCCCAATGATTTGTCACATAATCTTGAATCAACATCATTCCTCGTTGATTTAATTTTTGTGATAATTCGCGATAATCTTCATTGCTTCCGTAACGTCCATCAATCTTATAAAAATCAGTTTGTGCATAGCCGTGATACGAATGTTGTTTTTCGTTATCTTCATTAACAGGCGTTAACCAAACCGCTGTTGCACCAAGATTTTGTAAATAATCTAAATTGTTGATGATTCCTCGCAAATCCCCACCATGACGACCATCTGGAATAGAACGATTGGCTTTATCTGTTAATTCTTTCTTCGAATCGTTGCTTTCATCACCATTTGCGAAACGATCTGGCATAATCAAATACACCATATCTTTTGATGTAAAAGATGCTCGATTTGCAGAATTTGGCTGACGATTTTTTAACTCGTATGTATACGAATCAACGATTTTGTTTTTGTTTTTGATGTTAATTTTGAATGATGATTTGTTTACTTCATTCGTATTAATCGTTACAAAAACATAATTCGGATTTTCAGTTTTCTGTAAATTTTGAATTTTTACATTATCCGATAATTCAATATTGTATTTACTAATATCTTTTCCATAAACCAGAATTTGAACTTCTGGATTTTTCATTCCTTTCCACCAAAACATTGGCTCCACTTTTTGAATTTGTGCAAAAGCAAATGTTGATAGGAAAGATGATAATAATAGTATTTTTTTCATGTTTTTTGTTTTTTTGATACCTCGACAAGCTCTGTATGAAATTTACTTTACTACATTAATGAAATTGTCATTCAGAGTTTATCAAAGAATCTTTTTTAAATTCTCTGTCCAGCTGAACTTGTTTCAGCTTCTCATTCTCTGCTTCATTTGATCCTGAAATGAGTTCAAGATGACTTTTTTAAAATAGGTTTTCAGAATAAACTTAGAACTTAAAACGTACTACTCTAAATAAAAATACCCTGAAAACCGAAGCCTTCAAGGTATTAGATTCCCTTTATTAAATCGAAGGCTGAACAACTACTTTCTGGTCGAAAACATAAACCTCTAACGGTTCTGTTCCTTCCAATTCAAATGTTGTTTCTCCTTTATTTACAATAACTTTTAGGATTTGATGACGGAAATTTACTTTAAATGTAAAACCTTCCCATTGTTCTGGTAAACGCGGCTCAAAATACAATTGATCGTTTTTCACACGCATTCCACCAAATCCTTCTACAATCGACATCCAAGTTCCTGCCATAGATGTGATGTGTAATCCTTCGTGAACTTCTTTGTTATAATCATCTAAATCTAAACGAGAAGTTCTCAAATAAAATGTATACGCTTGCTCCATTCTCCCCAACGTTGCCGCTTGGATAGAGTGAACACAAGGTGATAATGATGATTCGTGAACTGTTAATGGTTCGTAAAAATCAAAATGTTTTTCTAATTGATCTCTTGAGAATTGATCTTCAAAATAATAGAACGATTGTAAAACGTCAGCTTGTTTGATGTAAGCCGAACGTAAAATTCTGTCCCAAGACCATTTTTGATTAATTGGACGTTCTTCTTTTGGTAATTCAGAAACAGGTGTTAAATCTTTATCCAAGAAACCATCTTGCTGTAAATAAATTCCTAATTCTTCGCTAAAAGGAAAATAAATATTCGATGCAACTTCTTTCATCTCTGCTAATTCAGCATCAGTAATATTTCTCTTTGCAGCGATACGAGCAAAATCTTCTGGATAATTTGTTTTGACATTTTCAACTTGTTCCAACAAATAATTCATACACCATTGTGCACAATAATTAGAATGGAAATTGTTGTTAACGTTATTTTCGTATTCGTTAGGTCCCGTAACACCTAACATCACATATTGTTTTTTCTCGTTTGACCAATTCACACGCTGTTTCCAAAAACGTGCAATTCCTAATAAAACTTCTAAACCAGCTTCAGGAATGTAGGTTTGATCTCCCGTAAAACGAACATAATTGTAAATCGCAAATGCAATCGCTCCGTTTCGGTGAATTTCCTCGAATGTAATTTCCCATTCGTTGTGGCATTCTTCACCATTCATCGTAACCATCGGATACAAAGCTGCTCCTTTGTTGAAACCTAATTTCTCTCCATTTTCAATCGCTTTATCCAATTGGTTAAAACGGTACATTAATAAGTTTCGCGCAACTTCTTGATTTTTTGTCACCATATAAAATGGCAAACAATATGCTTCTGTATCCCAATAGGTAGAACCGCCGTATTTCTCTCCTGTAAAGCCTTTTGGACCGATATTCAAACGCTCATCTTTTCCAGAATACGTTTGATTTAATTGAAAAATATTAAAACGAATACCTTGTTGCGCTTTTGTATCACCTTCTATAGTGATATCAGCCATTTCCCAAATCTTTGCCCAAGCTTCTTTTTGGTTTATTAACAATTGTTCATAACCTTGTTCATTTGCTTGAGATAATACATTTTCGGCAGCGTTAATTAATTCATTTTTAGGATGATTTGTCGAAACTACATAACCTCCAAATTTCTCAATTGTCGCGGTATCATTCGCTTTTACCTCAACTTCATATGTAAATTCTACTTTTGTTTCAGTTTTAACATCACTTGTTGGTGTATTTTGTTGATAACTTCCATTTACCAAGATTTTATTCTGCATAAATGTTACGACTTCAAAATGAGTTTTGAACGTACGCGCTTGTACAAAACCTTGTTCACCTTTAATTTCAGAAAAAATTGGTTCCCAAAAAATCTCTTCCCAGTTCGCATCTTCGTTCTTTACAGCTGCATCAACATAAGGTTTGAAGACAATTTTCGCATCATCATTGATTGGTTTGATGTCATATTTAATTGCTCCTAATTCATCTAAATCAGCAGAAAGAAAACGTCGAACAAAAACCTCAATTTCTAATCCTGAAGGTAAAATCGCAATAAATGAACGATCCAATAAACCTTCTTTCATATTCAATTCGCGACGGAAATTTTTAACTTCTTTACAAGTGTTTAAATCAAATTTTTCACCGTTAATTTCGATGTCAATTCCAATCCAAACTGGCGCATTTAATACTTTTGCAAAATATTCTGGATAACCGTTTTTCCACCATCCCACTTTTGTCTTGTCAGGATAATAAACGCCGGCAATATAGCTTCCTTGAAATGTATCACCTGAATAAAATTCTTCGAAATTGGCACGTTGTCCCATTGCTCCATTTCCGATAGAAAATAAACTTTCAGACGATTTTACACGATCTTTTTCAAACCCTTCTTCGATAATTGACCACGCATTCGGGATGATATAATCTTGATTCATTTTGTTTGTTGTATGTAGTTTGTATAATTATTGATTGATTAATTCGACCAAGAAATCCTCTGAGATTTCAGTAAAATTTTTAAAGTTGTATTTCGCTTCATTCAAAACCGAAGCTTCTCCAATTCCGATGCTTGTCATTCCTGCTACATTTGCTGCTTCAATTCCTGCAACAGAATCTTCAAATACAATTGAATTTTCGTTTGTTTGATTCGCTTTTTTCGCTCCAACGATAAAAACTTCTGGATCTGGTTTTGCGTTAGAAACATCGTTTCCATCTACGATATCATCGAAATAATTTAGAATATTAACTTTCTCTAAAATTGGACGTGCATTTTTAGAAGCTGATCCCAAAATAATTGGTTGATTGTTTTCTTTTAGAAAGTTTAAAACGTCCATAACGCCTGGTAAAATTTCAGAATCGTCCATCTTATCAATGTATTCTAAATATTCTTTGTTCTTCTGAATTAACCATTCGTTTTTCTGCTCATCAGAAGCTTCAACATTTCCCAATCCAAGAATAATTTCTAATGATCGCACACGAGAAACACCTTTCAATAATTCGTTATGTTCGTGCGTAAAATCGATGTTTAGATTATTCGCTAATTTTTTCCATGCTAAATAATGGTACTTTGCAGTGTCGACGATGACACCATCTAAATCAAAAATAAATGCTTTAGTTTTCAAAATGATTATGCTTTGATTGGTTCATCCACATCTTTTACGCGCGTTACAAAAAGTGCTGCAATAATTAGCGCAACACCGCTGGTAACAATGGCGAAAATTGGATTATCGTGATATAAATATTTTACAATTGGACCGCCTAACAATGCGTTGACGATTTGAGGCATACAAATGAAGAAATTGAAAATTCCCATGTAAACACCCATTTTTTTCGCTGGAATTGCTCCCGCTAAAATTGCATAAGGCATCGATAAGATACTTGCCCAAGCGATTCCTACTCCGATCATGGAAAGGATTAGTAATTTTGGATCGTGAATAAAATAGATTGAAATTAATCCTAATCCTCCACAAATTAATGAAATAGCATGTGTTGTTTTTCGACCAAATTTTAAGGCTATTGCTGGTAAAAAGAAGGCGAATATTGCAGAAATTCCGTTGTAAACTCCGAAGATAATTCCAACCCAATCCCCTGCTTTTTGGTACGTTTCTGAATGTGTATCACTCAAAGACAAACCGTACACATGATGAGCGATTGCAGGCGTAGCAAATACCCACATACCGAATAATGCAAACCACGTAAAGAACTGTACCAAACCTAATTGTTTCATCGTTTTTGGCATATTCCCAAAATCGGTAAAAATCTGTGTTAAGCTTGCTTTTTCTTCAACAATTGGTTCTCTACCTTCTGCTTTTTCGAAAGCGTCTAATTCTTCTGGCGAATATTCTTTTGTTGTAAAAATGGTAATTAAAACGGTTACAATAATTGCAATTGCTCCAATAATGAATGATAAAATTAAGTGAAACGGAACTTCTCCTTCCGCTGCAATACTTGAAACACCAAACCAGTTGCTCAAAATATAAGGCAACCACGAACCGACAACAGCTCCTAAACCAATAATTACAGTTTGAATTGAATATCCTAATGTACGTTGATCCGAAGGCAACATATCTGCTACAAATGCACGCATCGGTTCCATCGCGATATTGAATGAAGCATCCATTATCATCAAGAATCCAGCACCCATCCATAATGCAGGCATCAATGCCGTAAATGCACCTGCTTGTGGCATTAAGATTAATCCGAAAGAAGCCAATAAAGCTCCTACTAAAAAGTATGGTTTTCTTCGTCCAAATTTAGACCAAGTATTATCTGAATAATGACCAATAATAGGTTGAACAATCAATCCCATTAGCGGTGCAACAATCCAAAACCAAGACAATTCGTGCACATCGGCACCAAATGAACTTAGAATACGGCTCGCATTTGCGTTTTGCAAGGCGAAACCCATTTGAACTCCTAGATATCCGAAACTTAAATTCCAGATTTCAAGAAATCCTAATCTACGCTTTCTCATTATCGTAATTTTTTTATGTATTTTACGATAAGCGTTTTATGCTTATCAAAACTATATTTTTGTAATTTGAGAAGTAAAAATATGTTTTGATTTGTTTACAATGTTAAAACTTTTTTTTGGGATTATTGCAACTGTAACAATTATTTAACCAAAAAAAACTTACTAAATCGTTGTAGTTTCTCTGTGTAATAATTCTGTTCCGACAACTTCGGTAATGTAATGCTCATGCTCGTTTTCTGACTCTAATTTTTGAATCAATAAACGCGCTGCAATCTCACCCATTTTGAATGCATTTTGTTTGACTGTAGAAATGCTTGGAATTGAGTTCTTGGAAATTACACCATCTGTAAAAGCTATTAAATGTAATTCTTCTGGCACTTTGATTCCTTTTTTCAGTGCTGCTCTCAACACTTTTACGGCATATAATTCATTTACTGCCATTACTGCGTCAAATTTATTTTTTTCGAAAAACTCATCAATCATAGTGTCCAACTGACTCTCGTCTTCTACACGCAAAATCAAGTTTTCGTCAACTGCAATTCCATTCGCTTCTAATGTTCTTTTATATCCTTCGGTTCTTAAGCGTCCAACACTTATATAATCTGGCGTTGTGATAAAACCGATTTTCTTGCGTTCTTTACTTATAAAATACTGAATTGCTTCTTGTGTCGCAAGTACATCATCAATAATCACTTTATCAGTATAAACCTCACGCGTTACACGGTCGAACATCACAACTGGCATTCCTTGGTTGATGATTTCTTTGATATGATGATAATCTTTTTTGGCTTGAGTTTCTTTCGAAAGAGAAATCACAAATCCGTCTATACTACCCGCTGCAAGCATCTCCATATTAATCACTTCACGTTCGTACGATTCATTTGACAAACATATTAAGACATTATAACCATATTGATTGGCTAAATTTTCGATTCCACTAATTACCATCGCAAAAAAATCGTGAACGATTTCGGGAATAATCACGGCAATGGTTTTCGTTTTACGATTCTTTAGACTTAATGCTATATTATTCGGTTTGTAGTTGTATAATTTTGCAAATGCCTGAATCTTTTGTTTCGTTACAGCACTAATCTCTTCGCTATTTTTCAACGCCTTAGAAACCGTTGATATCGAAACATCTAACTCTTTTGCAATCTGTTTTAATGTCAAATTCTTTTTCATAATCTTCTTTCTACCTTAACCATCAATCTTATTCTACTAATTTCCGTCTTTTTTATTAAAAATTAACATGCTATAACAATTAATTTAATTATTTATTAACACGAAAACGTTTTCGTTTAACTAGTTAGTGTATTACATACACAATCAATCAATTAAACAACTTATATTTGGTAATGAGAAGTAAAAATATAAATTAATAATTAACGAAACAAAACAAAAAATATATGAGGATTTTAAAACAATCTCTTCTAGCATTAGTTTTATCAAGCCCTGCTATTTTATCTGCACAAACTGCGATAAAAGGAACAGTACAAGATAGCGCTAATAACACGGTTTTAGCTGGTGCAGATGTTTCGAACATTACAACAGGAGAATCGACAGTTTCTGATGAAAAAGGAAATTTTACATTAGAAGCGAACGATGGTGATATAATTGTTATCAGTTTTTTTGGTTATGACGATCAAGAAATAACTTTTGCGGGACAAACGCAATTACAACTTCGTATGTCTAAAACGACAGAAAACTTGAAAGAAGTAGTTGTAATTGGATATGGTACAGCTAAAAAAGAAGATGTCACAGGTTCTGTAAATCAATTAAATTCAGAAGATTTCAACAAAGGATCAATCACTTCTGCGCAAGAATTAATGACAGGGAAAATCGCTGGTGTTGTGGTAACATCTGCTGGTGGAGCTCCTGGTGACGGTCAAAACATTATCATTCGTGGTAATAGTTCGTTATCATTAAACTCTCAACCATTATATGTAGTTGATGGTGTTCCTTTATCTGAAGTAAATATTGGAGGTTCTCGAAATCCTTTGGATTTCTTAAATCCTAACGACATCGAAACGATGACTATTTTGAAAGATGCTTCTGCAACTGCCATTTATGGTTCTCGTGCTGCGAATGGGGTTGTAATGGTTACAACTAAAAAAGGAAAAGGAAAAAAATTCCGTTTTAATTATAATTCAATTACATCAATTTATCAACCAGAAGGTTATATTGATGTAATGAATGCAGATCAATTCCGTGAATTGGTAAAATCTGTAGGAACAGCTGACGAAATTTCTCGTTTAGGTAACGCAAATACAGATTGGCAAAAAGAAATTTATAGAACAGCTGTAGGTTTTGATCACAACTTTAGTGCAACAGGAAATATTGGAGGTAAAATGCCGTCTCGTTTTTCTATTTCTAACACAGATCAAGATGGTATTTTGAAAGGAGATAACATCAATCGTACAACAGCTTCTATGAACTTAAGTCCATCTTTCTTAGATGATCACTTAAAATTTGAATTGAATGCTCGAGGTTCTTATATCGAAAATCAATTTGCAAACAGAGGTGCAATTGGAGCTGCTTTAGAGTATGATCCAACTCAACCAGTTTATTCTGGAGCAAATATATTTGGAGGTTACCACACTTGGATGGACGGATCTGTTAAACACAATTTAGCGCCAACTAACCCAGTTGCATTAATCAACGAAAACAGAGATACATCAGAAGTTCGTCGTTTTGTAGGAAATGCAAAAATGGATTATAAATTACATTTCTTACCATCTGTTACTGCAACAGTTAATGTAGGTTATGATATTTCTAATGCGAATGGACGTAATGTAACAACTGCAAATATGCCAAACTCTTCTTTGACATGGGATGGTTCTAAAACAACATTTAGCGCACAATTCTACAACAAATTATTTGATGCATATTTAACATTCAACAAAGATTTTGGACAACACGGATTAACTGTTGTTGGAGGTTACAGTTATCAATACTTTAATACATACAACACCAATTACGATAGTGAATTAGAACAACAAGGTTCTGATCAATTTACATTCGTAGACCGTGATCACTATTCTTTACTATCATACTTCGGACGTTTAAACTATAATTTTGATAATCGTTACATCTTAACAGCTACTATGCGTGCAGATGCTTCATCAAAATTAAGCCATGACAACCAATGGGGTTATTTCCCTTCTGCAGCTATTGCATGGAATATCTCTAAAGAAGAATTCTTGAAAGGAAGTTCTGTTGTAAATGATTTGAAATTACGTGTTGGATATGGTAAAGTTGGTAATGTGAACGGATTAGGAAACTTCCAATTCTTAACGCGTTATCAAGGATCAGAATCAACTGCTTATTATCAATTTGGTTCAACATTCTATCAAACTTATCGTCCTCAACCATTTAATGGTGATTTAAAATGGGAAATTTCTAGTACATTAAATGCTGGTATTGATTACTCTTTATTCAAAAATAGAATCTATGGTACATTAGACGTTTACAAGAAAAAAACAAGTGATTTAATTGCGAGTGTTTATGTAGATCCATTTACAAACTTTGGAAATATGATCGATAAAAATATCGGTGATATGGAAAATAAAGGAATCGAATTTAGCATCAATGCTGATATCGTAAAAACAAAAGATTTTGATTGGTCTTTTGGATACAACATCGCTTTTAATGATAATAAAATTGTCAACTTACCTACTGATAATTTAACAGGTGGTATCGATGGAGGAACTGGTAACAATATTCAAATTCAACGTGAAGGAGAAGAACCATTTAGTTTCTACGTATACAAACAAATTTATGATGCAAACGGAAAGCCTATCGAAGGAGCTTACGAAGATTTGAACAACGACGGAATCATCAACGAAAAAGACCGTTATATTCACAAAAGTCCTTTCGCAAAAGTAACAATGGGATTCAATACATTCTTCCGTTACAAAAATTGGGATTTAAGTGCAACTGCTCGTGCTAATATCGGAAACTATGCTTACAATAACATGGCTTCGTCTAAAGGTTACAGCAAAAAAGCGACAGGAAATGGTCAAAACTATTTATCTAATGTGCTTTCAAGCTACTACAACACAGGTTTCACAAGTATCACAGAAACTAATTTGTTAAGTGACCACTTTATAGAAGATGCATCTTTCTTCCGTATTGATAACATTACATTAGGTTACAACCTAAAACAAGCAATCAAAGGATTAGATATTCGTCTTTATGGAGCGGTTCAAAACGTAGCTGTATTCACAAATTACAGTGGTTTAGATCCTGAAATTTACCGCGGAATTGATAATAGTTTTTATCCAAGACCGAGAACGTATGTATTTGGTTTAAATGTTAATTTCTAAGAAAACTACAATGAAAAAGATTAAAATATCAACATATATTTTAGCTGCGGCATTGGCTTTCTCTGTTTCTTCATGTCATGATGATTTAGATTTAATGCCAAATGATCCAGATACTTATACACAATTTGATGTATTCAAAGATGTTGCTACTGCAAAATCTGCTTTAGCAAAAGTATATTCTTCTTTAGCACTTACTGGACAAAAAGGTCCAGCGGGAAGTGGAGATATTCAAGGTATTGACGAAGGTGCTTCTCAATATACTCGTTTAATGTTCAACTTAAATGTATTAACAACAGACGAATCTATTGTTGGCTGGGGAGATCCAGGTTTACCAAACTTGCATGAGATTTCTTGGGGAGCAAGTAACAGTTTTGTTGAAGCGATGTATTATCGTTTAGCACAAACCGTTTCTTTCTCTAATTCATTTATTGCAAACGCTGAAGCTTTATCAAGCACAACTCCAGAAGTGAAAGAATATGTAGCTGAAGCGCGTTTCATTAGAGCATATGCTTATTATAGCTTAATGGATTTATATGCGAATGTTCCGTTAGTAACAGAAGTTTCTTCTGAATTACCGAAACAAAGCAATCGTAAAGAGATTTTCACTTTCGTTGAAAGCGAACTAAAAGCTATCGAAGCTGAATTAAAAGCTGGTCGTACAAACGAATACGGACGTGTAGACAAAGCAGCTGCCGAAGCATTATTATCTCGTTTATATCTAAATGCAGAAACTTGGATTGGTGAAGCAAAATATACAGAAGCCATCACTTATTCTAAATTGGCTATG
The DNA here is from genome assembly GCF_002333005.1 of Empedobacter sp. UBA2044. Taxonomy (NCBI): domain Bacteria; kingdom Pseudomonadati; phylum Bacteroidota; class Flavobacteriia; order Flavobacteriales; family Weeksellaceae; genus Empedobacter; species Empedobacter sp. UBA2044. Next base: position 43,270 of record NZ_DDBA01000004.1, on the reverse strand, counting down.
CAAGCTGGATATACGCTTAACATAACTGATGGAAATAAAAATGGTTCTGCTTATGACGAATTATTTTTAGCTGATAACAATACGAATGGCGCGCAGAACGAAGCTATTTTCGTTTTAAATTTTGACGGAAATAATTCTCGTACATATGGAGGTTCTACTTTCTTAGTAAAAGCTGCAATTGGTGGAAAAATGACAGCTGCTGATTATGGTGTAAATGGTGGATGGGGAGGTCCTCGTTCTACAAAAGCATTGGTGAATCAATTTACAGATGCTGTAACAACGAAAGACAGTAACGGAAATCCAACTGCATGGAAAGATAAACGTGCGATGTTCTTTACAGATGGACAAACATTTGAAATTAACAACATAGGTACATTTGGAGAAGGTTATGCTGTTTACAAATGGTCAAATAAACGTTCAGACGGAAAAAGTGCAAACGACGCAACAGGAGAATATGTTGACACAGATGTTCCTATAATTCGTTTAGCAGAAGTTTATTTAAACTATGCCGAAGCTGTTTTACGTGGAGGAACTGGTGGTGATCGTGCAACTGCATTGAGCTTAATCAACGAATTAAGAACTCGTGCATACGGAAATACATCAGGTAATATTACTGACGGACAATTAAACTTAGATTTCATTTTAGCAGAAAGATCAAGAGAGTTGTACTGGGAAGGAACGCGTAGAACGGATTTAATTCGTTTCAGTAGATATACAAATAATTACAATTGGCCTTGGAAAGGAGGCGTTCAAAACGGAACTTCTGTAGATGCTACAAAAGCTATCTTCCCAATTCCAAACAATATTATTGTCATTAATCCAAACTTAACTCAAAACCCAGGTTATTAAGATGAAAAATTTTATAAAATATATTTCGTTAGCTTGTGCGAGTATTTTTGCCTTAAGCGCATGTAACGATGATGAAGATATCATCAAATTAGATCCCTCAAATTTTGTTGCACCGAAAGTAGAAACACCTGCTTCATCAACAATTGAATTATTAGAAGAAAATGCTGCAAATACAGCAATGACATTTAATTGGAGTGCCGCAAATTATGGAACAAATACTCCTCCTAAATATGAATTACAAATTGATGTAAAAGGAGATAATTTTGAAAATCATCAAGTTCTTACTTCAACTTCAACATTAACAGCTGATGTTACCGTAAAAGAATTGAATTTAGCAGTTATTGCTTTAGGATTAGAACCTTTTAAAGAAGGAGAAATAGAATATCGTATTGTCTCTACAGTTGGTACTCCTGGTTCTCAACAGTTAATTTCTAATGTCAATATATTAAAAATAACGCCATATCCAACAGATTTATCTACAAATTGGGGTGTTGTTGGTTCTGCTACTCCTAACGGTTGGGACGGGCCAGATGTTCAATTTTGGAAAACTGATGTTACAAATGTATTTGTAGCGTATACAGATTTAAAAGCTGGTGAAATCAAATTCCGTCAAGACAACAAATGGGAGTTAGATTATGGTGGATCTAATGGAAAACTTGAAAAAGGAGGTAAAAACATCGCAGTAGATGCCGGTACTTACAAGATAACTATGGACTTAACAAATCTAACTTATAAATTAGATAATTATTCTTGGGGATTAGTAGGTGACGCTACAGCAAACGGATGGGATGGTCCAGACCAAAAATTGTCTTATGATGGTACTTTAGATGCTTGGACTATTACTACAACATTAAAAGATGGAGAATTTAAATTCCGTTTAAATAATGATTGGGGAACAAATTTTGGTGGTACAAGTAATGCAGGAGAATTAACAGACAAAGACGGTACTAACATCAAAATAAAAGCTGGGAAATATAAAATCACAGCTAATTTCAACAAGAAAACTTATACAGTAGAAGCTCAATAAAATTTTTTCTCATCAACAAATAATTTTTTAAAAGCCATTAAAATTCAATTACGTTTTTTAATGGCTTTTTTCTAAAACTACACAAAACATGAAAAACATTCTATCTATTTTAATGCTTTTAATGGTAATATCTTTTACCAAAGCACAAATTACAACAACTCCTTCACCACCCGAAGCAAACCAAGCAGTTGTAATAAACTTCGATAAAACAGGAACAGGTCTTGCCAATTATTCAGGAGATATTTATGCGCATACAGGCGTAACTATTGATGGAAAACAATGGGAAAATATAATTGAAAGTTGGGGAAATAATACCACTCAACCCAAATTAACTTTCGTTTCTGGATCAACCTACAAATTAGAAATCCCTACATCTATTTATCAATTCTATGGAGTTGATACTTCTAAAAATATTACAGCAATAGATGTTGTTTTTAGAAGTGCAGATGGAAAACAACAAACTACGGATCTTTCTATTTCGGTAGGTTCTTTCAAAGTTACTTTAACTAATCCGCTCGAAAATTCAATTACAAATGTTTCTTCAGGATCAAGTTTTAACATCAAAGCGATAGCTACAAAATCTGCTAATTGGACATTATCTGCTAACGGAACTCAAATTGATGCATTAAATAATTCAACTTCTTTTGATAAAAATTATACCATTTTACAAAATCAGAATTATACATTAAATGCAACTTTTAATGGTCAAACAATAAGCAAATCTTTTACAATTAATATCAAACCAACGGTTAAAGATGTAGCCATTCCATCTAATTTACATGAAGGAATTAATTATTTGAATAATGATTTTACAAAAGCATATTTGGTTTTATACGCTCCACAAAAAGAGTTCATTCATGTAATCGGAAGTTTCAATAATTGGCAACTTTCTGATCAATATGTGATGAATCGAGATACAACTAACAAGGATTTATATTGGATTGAATTATCTAATCTTAAAGCAAGTGAAATCTATACGTTTCAATATCGAACAAGTGATGGAATCAAAACTGCAGATCCTTATTCGACTTTAGTTTTATCGCCTTATGATGATCCGTATATTACCGCAGCAACTTACCCAAATATGCCTGTATATCCTACTGGACAACAATTTGAAGTTTCGGTTTTACAAACAAATCAAGCAAAATACAATTGGAAAGTTTCAAATTTCAATCGCCCAAATAAAGAGAATTTGATGATTTACGAATTATTAATTCGTGATTTCAATTCGACAAAAACATGGCAATCTTTAATTGATGATTTTGATTATTTCAAAAAATTAAACATCAACGCAATCGAAGTTATGCCCGTAATGGAGTTTGAAGGAAATATTTCTTGGGGTTATAATACAGCTTATCATCTTGCTTTGGATAAAGCTTATGGACCAGCAGATAAAATGAAAGAGTTCATCGATTTGTGTCATCAAAATGGAATTTCAATCATTTTAGATGTTGCTTTAAATCATGTTTATGGTCGATCTCCGTTGGTTAGAATGTGGATGAATGATCCCGACAATGATGGTTTTGGAGAACCAACTACTACAAATCCTTATGTTAATCAAACCTCAAAACATAGTTACAATGTTGGATACGATTTAAATCATCAATTAACACCAACTCAAAATTATGTACAACGTACATTAAAACATTGGATTGAAGAGTTCAAAATTGATGGATTTAGATGGGATTTAACAAAAGGATTTACACAAAATTGTACACCTTCTGATGAAACTTGTACAAACGGATATCAGGCTGATCGTGTAGCAATTTTAAAAAAATATGCAGATATGCAATGGACAATTGATCCGAATTCCTACATCATTTTTGAACATTTAGGAAATAATGGTTCAGCACAAGAGGAAACAGAATGGGCGAATTATCGCATTAACGAAGGTAAAGGAATTATGCTTTGGGGTAAAGCGACTAATAATTTTAATCAAAATACAATGGGATATGCTTCGGATAGTAACTTTGATTGGTTGAAGCATACTGTAAAAGGTTTTACGAAAAAACATTTGGTTGCCTACGCAGAAAGTCATGATGAAGAAAGAATGATGTACAAGAATTTACAATATGGTGCATCATCAGGAACTTATAATGTAAAAGATTTAAAAACTTCTTTAGAAAGACAAAAAGCTTTAGGTGCCGTTCTATTTACGATTCCTGGTCCTAAAATGTTGTGGCAATTTGGAGAATTAGGATATGATTATTCGATCAATCATTGCGAAGATGGAACAAATAATGACGGATGTCGCACCAATCCAAAACCTATTCCAAGCGAAATTGGTTACTTAACAAATGCCGATAGAAAATCTGTTTATGAAGTTTGGTCAAAAATTATTGGTCTTAAATTAAACAACAAAGTTTTCGAAACTGATAATTATACAATTACATCTGGAGATTTAAAACCGCGTATTCAGATTACAAATAATTTATTATCGTCGTCTGATTTATATGAGGTAATTGTTATTGCAAACTTCACAACAAGCACTCAAGCAATTGCGCCACTTTTTCCATTTACAGGAAATTGGTACAATTTGATGGACGAAACAACGCTGAATGTCACCAATACAAATTCATCATTTACAGTTAATCTAAATCCAGGTGAATTTAGAATTTTCGGGAATGCAAAAGCAAATTTATCAACAGATAATATTGAGGTTAATTCAGAAAAAATCTCTGTAACTCCAAATCCAGTTTCTTCCTCTTTTTCATTAAATATTAATTCAGAAAAAGTAAAAATTTATGATTTATCAGGAAAGTTGGTCAAAGAATTTTCAGGAAAATTTTCAGCAATACATCAATTTAACATCAAAGAATTACCAAAAGGTATTTACATTCTTGACATTGAAGCTAAAAATCGAAAATCGTCGGCGAAACTGATTAAAAATTAATTTTAAAAAAAGCCATTAAAATTCGTTTTGATGGCTTTTCATTTTCACAAATCGTTGAAAAATCAATAACTTGTCGGTTAATTTACACCATGACAAAAAGAAAAATTCTACTTGCCATTTTTTCCTTCGCTTATACGCTGGGATTTGCCCAAACCAACAAACAAGTTTTATTTACAATCAAAAATCAATCGGATGTCAAATGTTATCGCATTCAGAGTATCATTACATCAGCAAAAGGAATATTGATTGCGGCAATCGACGAGCGTGTTCCAAATTGTGGCGATTTACTTTACAATCCTAATATCAATATTGTGATTAGGAAAAGTGATGACAAGGGAAAAACATGGTCAGCAATCAAGCGAGTTATCGATTTTCCAGATCAAGAATTTGCTTCTGATGTATCGATGGTTTTGAATGAAAAGACAAAAGAAATTTATCTTTTTTACAATTACATGAATCAAAAAAATTGCGAAAAATGAATTTCGATTACATTTTGTAAAAAGTGCTGACAATGGAGAAACGTGGTCAAAACCTGTTGATATTACAGACCAAATTACGCCAACGGAATGGAAAAAAGATTTTAAATTCATTACTTCTGGTCGTGGCGCATACACAAAAGAAGGTTGGATTTTGAATACATTGGTTCGATTGAAAGACGGTGTTTACGTATTCGGAAGTAAAGATCATGGAAAAACGTGGGAACGAATTTCGAGTGTTGCAGATAAAGCAGACGAAACAAATATTGTACAACTTCCGAACAAAGATTGGATGTTAAATGCGCGCGTTCAAAATGCTGGTTTCCGTAAAATATTTATCTCAAAAGATCAAGGAAAAACGTGGGTTTCTAAAATGGAAGAACAATTAATTGATCCAACTTGTAATGCTTCGACATTGGTTTTAGGAAAAGATATTGTGTTTAGTAATTTGCATGATCCGAAAGATCGTCAAAACTTGGGATTGAAAGTGAGTAAAGATCAAGCAAAGACATGGAATTTTATCAAAACTATTGAACGAAATTCTTCGGCTTATTCCGTTTTAACAAATATCTCAAAAAATAAAGTCGGAATTTTTTATGAAGCTGATGATTATCAAGATATGGTTTTTGAAGTAGTTGATTTAAAATAAATTCAATCATAAAAATAGAAAAAAACCTCATCAATTGATGAGGTTTTTTGTTGCTTAAAAATTAAGCTTAATATTATATTTTTCGTAGAAATTTTTGATATGAGCAACGGCTTCTTCCGCTGTATCAACCAAACGGAAAAGATCCAAATCTTTCTCAGAAATATAACCTTCTCTCAAAACTGTTTCTTTGATCCAATCAATCAAACCTGACCAATATTCAGTTCCGACTAACACAATTGGAAAACGTCCTGTTTTCTTCGTTTGTACCAATGTCATCGACTCAAATAATTCGTCTAACGTCCCAAAACCTCCTGGCATTCCGATAAATCCTTGTGAATATTTCACAAACATTACTTTACGTGCAAAGAAATAATCGAAATTAATTTCATATTCACGATCAATATATTTGTTCAATTCTGTTTCGAAAGGCAATGTAATTCCCAATCCAACAGAAGTTCCTCCACCCTTTTGCGCTCCTTTATTAGCCGCCTCCATAATTGCAGGACCTCCACCAGTAATTACACCAAAACCAATCTGCGTTAATCGGTATGCAATATCTTCTGCTAAAGCATAATATGGATGATCTGACGAAGTACGTGCCGAACCAAAAATAGACACACAAGGTCCTATTTTAGACATTACTTCGTAACCATTTACAAACTCTGCCATAATCTTGAACAACGCCCAAGAATCATTTATTCTAATCTCGTTCCAATCTTTTGGTCGAAACGGAGACTGTATTCTATCGTCTTCCTTTTCTTTATCTGTCATAGTATTTTAAATAAAAAAACCGCAACAAAAATGCTACGGTTCAATATACAAATTTATTGTTTCTTAATGATTAATCTCTACTCATAAAAATTCTCAAAATATACCAGAACAATAACATTAATGAAGCAAATAACGACAATGCCGCTGCAACATATTGTTGTGTTCCGAACTCATATTTTAATTGGTGAGTGTTGTACAAAATTGCTCCACCAGCTAAGGCACACATTCCAACTGAGAACCATAATCCTAAATCGAACCCGAATAACATTCCTGCAATAATCAATCCAATTGCTAAGAAAAATCCTATAGTTAATGCTCCTCGTAAAATAGAGAAATCTGCTTTTGTTAAAAATACAATAGCTGATAATCCTACAAATAATCCGCCTGTTACAACGGCTGCTTGTTTTATCACATAAGTTCCGCCATAATATAAGGCGATGTAAAGCATTGGAACAAAGATTAAAGCTTCTGCAACTATGTATAAAAAGTAGCCTAAATATTGTTTAGATTTAGAAATCGATCCATACGCCATTTTTTGTGCAACCCATGTAATTCCCATGAAACCTGCTAATAAAATAAGCCACAGATATCCAGAAGTTAAACTTAACATAAAGCTGACTAATGCTTCTGATTTTAACATCAAAGATTCGATTAAAACAAATACCAAAACTCCTCCAGCAACGTGTCCGTAAGTATGTTTATAGAAATTTGCCCTTTCTACGCTTGTTGCCTCTGCAACCAATTGGTTTTGTTGATATACGTGTTGATTTTCCATATTCGTAATTTTTATAGGTTTTTCAAATTCAATTTATAAGGCTAAAATACTAATTTTAAATTATTTCTTAGCTGACTATTTTCTGTGAATTTTTGACTGATTTTATCCAATCGATTAATCCGATAAATGATAAAATCAACAAGACAATATATTGCACTGAAGTGATGACTGCTCCTTTATAAATCATTAATGGAATCATGATTAAATCGCCGATAATCCAGAAATACCAGTTATCAATTTTTCGTCTCGCCATCATCCACATTCCAATCAAAAAGATAGCTGTTGTCGAAGCGTCTACAAAATCAATTTTGGTATAATGTAATTTACATTGATTGATAAAATTAACATCAAACCCGTTTTGAATGACTGGACGGAAATAATAAATCGTCAAAATAAAGAGAAAACTCAACGCGAAAAGTAATGTTGCGTACAAATATTCTTTCTTCGTTGCCCATGATACGTCAACATGTTTATGATCGGCTTCGAGATTTTTTTGCCACAAAATCCAACCATAAATCGCCATTGAAGTATAGTAAACATTAATAATCGTTTCACCATATAATCCCCAATTAAAAAATAAATAAATGAAAATAAACGTCGAAATAATCGTGGTTGGATAAACCCAAATATTACGTTTATAGGTATAATAAACCGAAATAATTCCGAACAAAGTTGCTATCGTTTCTAGCAAGATATTCAGCGTAGAATAGGTTTTGTAAGGCGCAAGGATGTAATCAATAAAATCGTTCATTCTTAAGTTGTGAGTTGTGAGTTGTGAGTTAAAAATAATTCATTCTAAATCGTAAATCAAAAATCTAAATTCGTAATTCTAATTTCTAACTTCTACTTATTCATAATCCAACACCCAAACCAAATAATATTCACCAATCATTTTATAGAATGCATGATATTTTCGAGATTTTACATCATCCGAAATCCAACAAATAAATTGTTTATTTTCTACTAATTCAAATTCTTCTGCACGATAATGATTCAGAAAATTCCAAAGATTTCCACCATTCAACTTGTACAAACCTTCTTTCATTCCCCAAATGATATGTAAATACTCAATTTCATGTTCTTGAGGAATCCAAGCTATTTCATCTGGACGGGCAAATTTGTGTTTGATATTGAGGATTTTTCTTGGTCGAGCCAATTCAATATCAATCCCAATATTATATTCGCTCACGCCAACAGAAACCAATCCATAAGAATGTGTGATAGAAATTTCTTTATTTGTAGGTAAAAAAGGTTTTCCTCTTTCGTCATAATTTACATCATAATCCAAGTCCAATTTCTTTAGACAAGCGCGCAAACCAAGATATTCTCTGGCCTGTTTAGGTCGAAGATTATTATATTTTTCTATTCTATAATCCTCTAAATGAAGATATTCTAATAATTCTTCATTCGATTCTGTTACATTCCACGTAATAATGCGGGTATGTTTAAAATCGTTAATATAATCGATAACGGGCATTTTATTAATCGAAATTTGTTTGTAAATTTGTTCCTTATAAACTTTAAAAAAAAGTTAGTTAAATATATCAATTGATGGATACAAAAACGCAATACATTCCATACAAAGTTAAAGATATTTCTTTAGCTGAGTGGGGAAGAAAGGAAATTACGTTGGCTGAGGCAGAAATGCCTGGGTTGATGGCTATCCGTGAAGAGTATAAAGCTGCTCAACCTTTGAAAGGTGCTCGCATTGCGGGTTGTCTACACATGACAATCCAAACTGCAGTATTAATCGAAACGTTGGTTGCTTTAGGAGCTGATGTTACATGGTCGTCATGTAATATTTTCTCTACACAAGATCACGCTGCTGCTGCAATTGCTGCTGCTGGGATTCCTGTGTATGCTTGGAAAGGGATGAACGAAGAGGAATTCGATTGGTGTATCGAGCAAACATTATTCTTCGGAGAAGATCGTAAACCATTAAACATGATTTTGGATGATGGTGGAGACTTAACGAATATGGTGATTGATCGTTACCCAGAATTGGTTGCTGAGATCAAAGGATTATCAGAAGAAACAACTACGGGTGTACACCGTCTTTACGAAAGAATGGAGAAAGGTACATTGCCTATGCCTGCAATTAACGTAAATGATTCTGTAACAAAATCTAAATTCGACAACAAATACGGATGTCGCGAATCTGCAGTAGATGCTATCAAACGTGCTACTGACTTGATGATCGCTGGTAAACGTGTTGTAGTTTGTGGATTTGGTGATGTTGGTAAAGGTACAGCGGCTTCTTTCCGTGGTGCTGGAGCAATTGTTACAGTAACAGAAATCGACCCTATTTGTGCTTTACAAGCATCTATGGAAGGTTACGAAGTAAAAAAATTAGATACAGTGGTTGCAAACGCTGATATCGTAATTACAACTACTGGTAACTTTGGAATTGTACGTGCAGAGCATTTCGAGAAAATGAAAGACAAAGTAGTTGTGTGTAACATTGGTCACTTCGATAACGAAATCGATATGGCTTGGTTAAACGGAAACTACGGAAACACGAAAGAAGAAATTAAACCACAAGTTGACAAATACAACATCAACGGAAATGACATCATCATTTTGGCTGAAGGACGTTTAGTAAACTTAGGTTGTGCAACAGGACACCCTTCTTTTGTGATGTCAAACTCTTTCTCTAACCAAACTTTAGCTCAAATCGAATTGTGGACAAATTCATCAGCTTACAAAAATGAAGTATATACTTTACCTAAGCATTTAGATGAAAAAGTTGCAGAATTGCATTTAGCTAAATTAGGAGTAGAATTAGAAGTTTTATCTCAAGAACAAGCAGAATACATTGGTGTAACGGTTGAAGGACCATTTAAACCAGAATATTATAGATATTAATTAATTTTAATTCAAAATTTTTATTTGAAAAAAGAAAAAAGCACTTAACTATATGCCCTCGCCCTGAACAAGCGAGGGCTTTTTTGTTAGTCTTTATTTCCAAATAGACAAACAACGCTTAATCATTTTTAAAATATTATCTTTAAATCATTATTGAATAATTTTTATTACTGATTATGATTAAAAAATGTTTACAACTTGGATTCGTTTTAATTGGTTGTTCTTCACTTTTTGCACAAACCGAAAAACCTTCAGAAATATTCTGGAAAAATCTCGAAAAACATTGCGGTAAAGCTTACGAAGGCAAATTGCCTGAACATATTACGCGCGATGATTTTGCAGGTAAAAAATTAACCATGCATGTAAAAAGTTGTTCTACAAACGAAATTAAAATTCCGTTCAATGTTGGTGATAATTATTCGAGAACGTGGATTTTGACTAAAAAAGATGGAATCATCACGCTAAAACACGATCATCGTCACGAAAATGGAACTTCGGAAACAATTACATTTTATGGAGGAACAAATACAAATTATGGTTTCAAAGATTTCCAGATGTTTCCTGCCGATCAAGAGACTGCAACCTTAATAGATTATGCTTCTACAAATATTTGGTGGATTACCTTGGATGATAAAACGTTTAGTTACAATTTGCAAAAAGCAGGTTCTAAAACACCTTTCAACGTCTATTTTGACTTGACAAAAGAAATTGAAACTCCGCCAGCACCTTGGGGTTGGGGAACACCTCGATAATAAAGAGCTGAAAAGCTCTTTTATCTTTTTATCAATAAATCAGCGTTTACAGATGGTTTTGCTCCCAAAGGATTTTTCTCAAAACCTCCATTTGTCGTTAAGTTTCTTGTAAATCCATTCGACAAAATAACACCACTTAAACAAACAAAATCATCAACCAATCTTTTTGTCATCAAAACACTTATATAAAATTCGTCATTATAACTAATATTATCATAGGTTAAATCAAGTTTGTACGATTGATTTACAATATCACTTGGAGAAATCTCAATATTATTCTTTTCAAAAAATACAATATCAACTGGAGTATTTTTAGACGATTTATATAGTTTTAAATTAAATTTTAAACTTTCTTCTTTTGGAGGATATGAAAAATTAAAATTAATCGCTTTTACAATAAAATCTTTCTTAGGAGCATTCACCTGAATAAAACTTTCTATGATCGGTTTATTCCATTTTACACTATCTTTTATTGTAGAAAATTGAAGACAAATACTTTTAGATTTTGTTTCTGGACCAACACGTTTCAACCGAAATTTGCTTTTATCATACAAAATCGTTTCATGCAATTCTATCGTATCTTTTTTATAATCTTGCGCATTTGCAAACGTTATAAAACATAAAAAAAGGAAGTAAATTTTTGTCATCTATTTGGTTTTTAAATCATTTATCAATTTTATAAAATATAGATGTTCAAAATTCACAAAGGTTACACAATAACATATTAAAGTTTTAATTCTAACATTAAGAATAATCTTATTATCACATCATTTTTTTTGCATAATTTTAATAAAAACTGAAATTTGAATGAAAATTAGATTATTACTTTCAATAATTTTTGTGTTTACTTTTTTACTAACTCATGCACAAAAAAAAGAACTTTCTTTGGCCGAAAATGTAAATAAAGAGACAATTTCATTTCAATTTATCAAGAATTTAGTTATTGTTCCAATTACATTCAATGGTCATCAAATGAATTTCATTGTAGATTCTGGTCTTAAAGAAACTATTTTATTTAGCCAATACGACGAAACAATTAATAAAAATAATCTCCGTCAAGTAAACTTAAAAGGTTTAGGAAAAGACAACATCGATACCAAAGGATTTTTTTCATCAAATAATCAAATCGAGATTGGTAAAAATTATTCATCAAACAATATGGATATTATCGTGATACAAGACGAGAATTTTAATCTTTTTTCTCGCTTAGGACTTGATGTTCACGGTATAATTGGTGCAGACTTTTTCAAAAATCATCCAATTCAAATAGATTACGCAAAAAGAAAAATTACCATTTATAAATCTATTCTTGAAGTTAAAAATTTAAAAAAATTTCAATCAAATCCATTAGAAATAAGTCCAGAAATAAAACCTTTTACAACTGTTGATTTTACGCATCAAACAACTTACACGAATCAAAAAATGTTGATAGATATCGGAAATAGTGATGGTTTGTGGCTTTTCGAGAATCAAATTGAGAATTTAGCACCTTTACAATATGTATTTTCGGATGAATTGGGCAAAGGTTTCAATGGTTCGATCAATGGAAAGCGTGGAGTTATTTCATCTACTAACCTTGGAAAATATAAACTAGAATTTCCTTTAATTGCCATTCCAGATATCGAATCAATCCAATATCTTAACTTTAAAAATAATCGAAAAGGCTCTCTTGGAAATGAAATTTTGAGAAGATTTACAATTATTTTAGATTATAAAAATCAGTTGTTTTATTATAAACCCAATCGAAATTTCAAAGATGCTTTCCACTACAACAGAAGTGGATTAACGATAATTCACGATCAATTTGAATGGAAAAATGAAAAAATAAATATTGTATCACAAAATACATCTATATCTGAATATAATTCTATCACGACAAACAAAGTTAACTATCAATATGTGATGAAACCTGTTTATAAAATAGAAGCAGTTCGTAAAAAATCGAATGCAGATTTAGTGGGTTTGAAAGCAAATGATATACTTACAAAATTGGATGGAAAACAAGTGAATAAAATGAGTTTAGATGATATCGAAAAATTTATGATTAAAAATGAATTTCAGCAAATTTCTGTAGAAATCCTCCGAAATAATGTTCCAATGAAATTTAAGTTTATCCTCGATATTCCATATTAAAAAAAGAGTAACTTTTGGTTACTCTTCTAATTGATGCAATATATTTTCTAATTCTACCAGATTCTTTTTATAATAAGTAGAAATCCACCATTTTAATAATAAAACGCAAATTAAAACATAGAAAAATAGTGTAAGAAAAATATAAATATAAAACTGAAATTTGTATTCAAATTGCAACGAGTTAGGATGCTGGATATACGAAACACCAATAATCATCAACATTAAAATACAGATCATGTACGAGTAAATACTGTAAATATCAATCGCAGATTTATAATTGAAATAAAACCAATTGATATTCTTTAACGAATTATATTCCAGATGATATGATCGTTTATAAAACTTGAAAACATAAATAAACGGCACCAAAAAAGTCAACGAAACACACAACAATGTCCACCAAATTGTTGGCGTATTTGCATCAAATAAGAAAGGAAAAGTATATAAAAACAATAATCCTAATAATTGAAAATAAAACTCTTGTTTCAATGTTTTTCTTACTTTATCAATAATGGTATTTGCTTCTTGATTAAGCTCAAGATTTGGATCAATTTTCACTTCATCTGAAGATTGATTGTCCCATTGTTTTTGTAATTCATCAAAATTCATAACCGTATTTTTTTATGATGATTTGTATTTTTTCTTTCGTTCTGTTCAATTTCACACGTGCATTTACTTCCGAAATTCCCAAGTTCATACTAATTTCCTTGTGATTTTGTCCTTCCAAAAACAGAAAAATCAATGCTTTTTCTACTTTATTTAATTCATGAACTGCTTTATAAAACAATTCGAGTTGTGTTTCTTTTTCACCAGAATCCATCTCATCTACTTGATCAATATTTTCTAAAAAAGTATGACGATCTGCTTTTTTCTTTTCTTTTCTAAAATAAGTTAACGCCGTGTTCAACGAAACGCGATACATCCAAGTTGAAAATTGAGATTTACCTTCAAAACGATCAAAAGATTTCCATAGTTGCAAAACAATCTCTTGTATCAAATCATTTTGATCTTCAGAATTATCCATATACATCTTAGCGATTTTGTGTAAAATCCCTTTGTGTTGATCGATTAATTCTAAAAAAAGAGTTTGTTTAGCTTCCAAAATCGTTACTTTATTTTTTTCAACGCAACTTGTTCATCGTCGATAAATAAAATACAATTGACTCCGAAAAATTCTTGCAAAATATTTACTTTGATATTTAACTTTTCATCTTTAGAATTTTTTAAATGTCCCGTTAAAATTGGTGCAGAAAAATAGTTAATTTGATAATCTTGTAATTTATCATTTACAAAAAGTTTTTCGCCAGAAAACCAATTATTCTCGATTCTGATAACATTATTTTCAACTGTTGTTTCCCAAATAGATTTCATCGTTTAATTATTTTAGTGTTTACTAGTAAGTAGCAAAAAAGTAAAAACGTTACAAACTTTTTTGAAAAATATTTAGAATAGAGAAAGAGTTAATGCAGAAATATATAAACCAAAACCAAAAATAAGATGTGTAAGCAAACTGCGAAAACGCATTACATTTGGCGACGCAAGTTTTGAAGATGCAATTCCAAGCCCAAATGCTGGTTGCATAATAAAAAAAGGTGCTACAATTGTAAAAAACCCTACAAATAAAGCAGGAAAAATTGTAGGATGATTTAACCATTCTACCCTAAAAATCACGACTAATAAAATAGAAAATGTAATTCCGATTAAGTAATGCGCCAACCAACCGATAAAAACTTCATTTTGAATTGGTTTTGAATCAAATATTTTATCATGCGTAAACTTTCCATTTGCAAAATGTCCAATCCAACGGCCTACAAATCTATAATCCAAAGATTTAATATCGAATAATTTCAAAATAAAAGCCCAAATATCCATCACAATTGTTGCTCCAACGCCAACCAATATTGTTTTTATAATTATCTCCATCATTTATTTTTTTAAATAAAGATAGATGATTTTTAATTAATGCAATACAATCGCATTAGCGTGTTTCAAAAATATTTGCTTAAAATTCCATTTCTAACCAAATCGGTAAACTGAATTCTTCTAATAAATGAGCCAATTGAAATTCTTTGTAGTTTTCTTTCGTTATCCACGCCATTTCTTCTATCTCAGAAGCGATTTTAAGCGTTTCTAATGATTTTAATTTAACATGAAACACATTTGCATGAACTTCAGTATTCGCTTCGTTAACGGCAATAGAAGTGTGTTGCCCTAAAAATGAAACATCATGTTGTAGAATATCAACATTAATCTCTTCTAAAAATTCGCGTCGAAGTGTGGTTAATAATTCTTCATCTTGTTCTCGTTTTCCTCCAACCATCTGAAAAAATTTCGATTTCTTTTTTCGGACAGCTAACATCCTACCCGTTTCATCTGTAACCAAGGCGTTCACCAAATAAATATGATTCATTGTTATGCGTTATGCGTTATGCAAAAATAAAAAGTTTGGAGCAAAAAAAAGCTTCACAATAAGTGAAGCTTATAAAAGTTGGCGATCCGGACGGGACTCGAACCCGCGACCACTTGCGTGACAGGCAAGTATTCTAACCAACTGAACTACCGGATCAGTCTGTTTTTTTTATTTATAATTTTCGATCGATCTAAAATAGAAAAAGAAATAGATGCGATCCGGACGGGACTCGAACCCGCGACCACTTGCGTGACAGGCAAGTATTCTAACCAACTGAACTACCGGATCAGAAAATTATAAATTGATATATTTTTTATGAATTTTTATAAAAAATTGCGATCCGGACGGGACTCGAACCCGCGACCACTTGCGTGACAGGCAAGTATTCTAACCAACTGAACTACCGGATCAGAAATTATAAAAAATATATTGTGTAAAAGAACGAACTTTTTGCGATCCGGACGGGACTCGAACCCGCGACCACTTGCGTGACAGGCAAGTATTCTAACCAACTGAACTACCGGATCAAAATCTGTATCGATTTCGGATTGCAAATATAGGCGGTTTTCTGATAAAACCTAAACTTTTTTCAAAAAAAATCTCGGAAATTTTGCATCCGAGATTCTTTTATTTCAAAATCAGCGATTTAATTTATTATAAAATCGCGTTTAATTTTTCTACTAATTGCTCTTTTGGAACAACTCCAACAACTTTATCTACTACTTCTCCGTCTTTGAAGAATAAAATTGTAGGAATGTTACGGATTCCATATTTCGCAGCAACTTCTTGGTTTGTGTCTACATCAACTTTACCAATAACTGCTTTTCCTTGATATTCTGTAGCAAGCTCTTCCACAACTGGACCAACCATTCTACAAGGACCACACCAAACAGCCCAAAAATCAACCATTGCTGGTTTTCCTGACTCTATAATATCTGATGCAAATGATGCGTCTGTTACTTCTAATGCCATAATCTTATATTTTTTTATCTAATCTTAAGTTTACAAATCTACATAAAATTTTATTCTTGAAAAATTTCGTTCATATTATCTATCAATTATTCAATAGATGAAACGAATAATTAATTCAGTTTGAATGTAATTTCCTGCAATTCATCTAATTCTTTCAACAAATCTCGACAAATGTTAATTTTGATTTTACTTGCTGGTAAATCTAAATTATTCAAATAATCTTTTGGATCAATTAATTGAATTTTTAATAATTTATCTCCTTGATATTTGAACATAATATCTGATAATTTGCTAAATGTTTCTTCCGAAAATTCTGGAACTTCAATCTTCACCGTCATTTTTTCGGCTTGTTTTTCCACAATTTCATTCAACAACAAAATATTTGTGATGTTTTTATACACACGTCCTTGCGTTACATTTCCTTCTTTGTCTTTGAATTCTTTTTTCGAGATATTCAATTTCAAATTCAAGAACATATTTTCCTGCATAAAGTGTCTATACTTCATATAATCGCTCCCAAAAACCATGATATCCATCGAATCGGTGTAATCGCTAAACGTAAAAATACCAAATTCGTTTCCATTTTTGGCAATTCTATGTTGAATATTTGACATCATTCCACAAATCGAAACTTCTTTGTTAACAAAGTTATCTTCATTCGCATTGATATCAGAAATACTACAATTTGAAGCCATTTTCAACTCATGTTTAAAATCATCTAACGGATGCGAAGAAATATAAATTCCGACAACTTCTTTCTCTTTCGACAAACGTTGTAACATATTCCATTTCTCACAATCTGGCAACATCGGAACCACATCTTCTACAACAGAATCTCCTCCAAAATCACCAAATAAAGAAGTTTGAGAAGAGTTTTTTTGCTCCTGATAATTTCCTCCATATTTTATTAATTTCTCCAAATTCGTCGTTGTATTATCGATAAAGAAATAACGTCCACGATGAAATTCGAACGAATCAAAACCTCCAGCCAAAACTAAATTTTCGATTGTTTTTTTGTTGACTGTTCTTAATTCCACACGTTTCACAAAATCGTAAATATCTTTGAATGGACCATTTTCTTCACGTTCTGATATAATTGAATTTACCGCAGCATGTCCAACTCCTTTTACAGCGCCCATTCCGAAACGAATTTCATAATTTTCGTTTACGTTAAACTTTGTAATCGACTCGTTGATATCTGGACCAAGAACCGCCAATCCCATGCGTTTACACTCTTCCATAAAGAAGGTAACTTGCTTGATATCATTCATATTATTTGAAAGAACAGCCGCCATATATTCAGCAGGATAATGCGCTTTTAGGTAAGCTGTTTGGTACGCAACCCACGCATAACATGTCGAGTGCGATTTATTGAAGGCGTAGGATGCAAAGGCTTCCCAGTCTGTCCAAACTTTTTCTAAAATCTTAGGATCATGCCCTTTTTCTGAAGCTTGCGCAACAAATTTTGGTTTCATTTTATCCAAGACAGCTTTTTGCTTTTTCCCCATTGCTTTACGCAAAACATCGGCATCACCTTTCGAGAAACCTGCTAATTTTTGCGAAAGCAACATTACTTGCTCCTGATAAACCGTAATTCCGTAAGTTTCTGATAAATATTCTTCCATCGCATCCAAATCGTACTGAATCGGTTCTTCCCCATTTTTACGACGAACGAACGACGGAATATATTCGATAGGACCCGGACGATAAAGGGCATTCATGGCAATTAAATCGGCAAAAACTGTTGGACGCAAATCCTTCATGTATTTTTGCATTCCGGGAGACTCGTATTGGAAAACTCCAACCGTTTCTCCGCGCTGGAAAAGCTCATATGTTTTTTCGTCATCAATCGGAATTTCATCTGGATTAATTTCGATTCCTGTTCTCGCTTTTACTAATTTGATGGTATCTTTAATCAAGGTTAAGGTTTTCAACCCCAAAAAGTCCATCTTCAATAATCCGGCACTTTCTGCAACCGAGTTATCAAATTGTGTCACATATAAATCTGAATCTTTCGCCGTTGTTACAGGTACGAAATTCGTGATATCATCTGGCGTAATAATTACCCCACACGCGTGAATTCCCGTGTTACGAACAGAACCTTCTAAGATTTTTGCTTGCTGAATAGTTTCCGCAGCTAAATCATCTCCATTCGATAAACGTTTTAATTCGCTTACAGCATCAAACTCTTCTGGTTTTAAGGCTCCTTTTAATGCAGCTTCATCTAAATTGAAGATTTTAGATAACTTCATATTCGGAATCAAACCTGCAACACGGTTCGCATCAAACAATGGTAAATCCAATACACGCGCCGTATCTTTAATCGAAGATTTCGCCGCCATTGTACCATAAGTGATGATTTGCGCTACTTGATTTGCTCCATATTTATCAATCACATAATCCATTACCAACGATCGACCTTCGTCATCAAAGTCGATATCGATATCGGGCATAGATACACGATCAGGATTTAGGAATCGCTCAAAAAGTAAATCGTACTGAATTGGATCTAAATTGGTAATCCATAAACAATAAGCAACTGCTGATCCTGCCGCCGAACCACGACCTGGACCAACCGATACGCCCATTTTACGCGCCGCAGCAATAAAATCTTGTACAATCAAGAAATAACCAGGATAACCTGTTTTTTCAATTGTGGCTAATTCGAAATCCAAACGTTCTTTAATTTCGTCTGTCAATTCTGGATAACGAATTTTTGCACCTTCGTAGGTTAAATGTTTTAAATAAGCATTCTCACCTCTTTTCCCTCCATCTTCATCATCTTCTGCGTGATGAAATTCTTCGGGAATATCAAATTTTGGAAGTAATACATCTCGATAAAGCGTGTATTCTTCTATTTTATCAACAATTTCTTGAATATTAATAATTGCTTCGGGAATGTCTTGAAACAATTGTTTCATTTCTGCTTCCGACTTAAAATAATATTCTTGATTTGGCAAACCAAAACGGAATCCACGACCACGACCAATTGGCGTTGATTGTTTTTCTGCATCGCGCACACACAACAAAATATCGTGTGCATTCGAATCGTCTTGATTGATATAATACGTATTATTTGTCGCAACAACTTTTACATTGTGTTTACGCGCAAACGCAAGCAAAGTCTGATTAACACGATCTTCATCTTCTTGTCCGTGGCGCATCAATTCGATGTAAAAATCATCACCAAACTGCTCTTTCCACCAAAGTAAAGCTTCTTCGGCTTGCTTTTCACCAAGATTCAAAATTTTGTTTGGAACTTCACCTTGTAAGTTTCCAGACAAAACAATTAAATCTTCTTTATATTCTTCAATAATCGCTTTATCAATTCGAGGCACGTAGTAAAACCCATCAGTATAAGCCTTCGATGCCATTTTTGCTAAATGATGATAACCATTTTTGTTCTTTGCAAAAATTACAATTTGATAGCCATTATCCTTTTTTGTTTTGTCTAAATGATTTTCACAAACAAAGAATTCGGAACCAATAATAGGTTTTAAGATAACTTCCGTTGGTTCTGCTCCGTCAGCAATTAACTCTTCATTCTTTACTTTTGCAGCTTTATTATGATTTTGTACTTCTGCATTAAAATGAAAAGCTCCCATCATATTTCCATGATCGGTAATTGCAACTGCAGTCATTTTATTTTTTGCCGCAGCACTCACCAAATCGTTTACAGAAATAGTCGATTGAAGAATTGAAAATTGTGTGTGATTATGTAAATGTGCAAATTTTGCTTTCTCGAATTGTGCTAAAACTTCTTCCGAAATATCAATAACCTCATCTCCTCCATCTTCTTTGGCTTTAATTTTCGCAATTTCTTGTGAAGCTTTTTTAAGATTTACGTGATTTAGTCCAACTGGCTGAATATTTGTTTCATTAATTGCATTAAATCGAACAAAATATTCATCTTCAACTTCTAACTCGTTTTTTGTAAAAATACCTTTACGAATCAACTCGAAAAAACAACGCGTAGTTGCCTCCACATCGGCAGTTGCGTTATGCGCTTCGCCAAACGGAACACCAAAAAGATATTGATGCAATTCCGTTAACGTTGGTAATTTGTAACGACCTCCACGACCTCCAGGAAGTTTCAATAACTCAGCAGTCACCTCGGTACAGGTATCCAAAACAGGTTTTTCGGCTAAATTATTTTCATAATTCAGACGATAAAATTCGGCTCCCATAATGTTAATATCGAAACCTAAATTTTGTCCAACAATAAATTTAGCTTTACCTAAAGCTTCGTTGAATTTATCTAAAACTTCTTTTAATGGAACACCTTTTTCGGTTGCTAAATCAGTTGAAATTCCGTGAATACGTTCAGAATCATACGGAATATCAAAACCATCTGGACGCACCAAATAATCTTGATGTTCAATAATTTGCCCCATTTCATCGTGCAATTGCCAAGCGATTTGTATACAACGCGGCCAGTTGTCGGAGTCAGAAATCGGCGCATTCCAATCTTTCGGAAGACCAGTTGTCTCTGTATCGTATATTAAGTACATTGAGTTTTCGTTTGAATCTGTAAATTTACGAAATCTTAGCAGAAGATTTTCTTAAGATAAGTTAAGAATAATTATCTATTTTAGATGTTCAAATCAACGAAAATGAAAAATATTTTCATCATTAATGGAAGCACAAGCGAAAATTCATCTAATCAAAAAATCATAGAAAATTTTATTTCTTCTACATCTCAATATTTCAAATGTACTGTTTTTGATGAATTAAAAACTCTTCCTCATTTTGATCCAGAACGTTCTATCGAAAATACGCCGCAAGAAATACTTGGTTTTAGAACTGAAATAGAAAAAGCTGATGGAATAATTATTTGTACGCCCGAATATATTTTTAGTATTCCGAGTGGATTAAAAAATGTATTAGAATGGTGCGTTTCTACAACTATTTTTGATGGAAAACCTTTAGGAATTATCACTGCGTCTGCAAATGGAGAAAAAGGACATGAAGAATTGCAATTGATAATGAAAACGTTGATGACAAACTTCAATAATGAAACAACTTTACTCATTCAAGGTGTTAAAGGAAAAGTAAATTCGGAAGGAAAAATTATTGATAAAGTAACTTTACAACAATTGGAAGAGTTCATCGTAGCTTATAACCAACTATTAACCTAAAATATGTTTTACGTTTATACTATTGCAATACCACTTTTGATTATTTTGACTTTTTATTTCGTTGAACGAAAAATATTCAAAATAAATAACCTTCTCATTTTAGTTTTTTTATTCTGGCTTTACTTGATTAGCTTATTTTTTTTACAATATTTTAAAATTTTAAATGATTTTTGGAGTTTATACTCCATTTTACTCTTCTTACTTCCAATCACTATTATTGTATTAATTATAAAAATTGTAATGATTATTCTAAATAATTTTAAAAAATAAATGAAACAAAAACTAATCTATATACTTTATTGGTCAGCAATATTTACGGTTTCAATATCAATGTTTGTGTATGGAATTGTAAAACCTACTCAATTCACAAATATGGATAACAGCATTAATAATCATCTTTCTGAAGGTCATCGATTGATGTGGAATTTTTATAGTTTTACCAAAGGGTATCCAATAATCATCGGAATTTTTGAAGTGATTGGTGCAATCACATTACTTTTTAGAAGGACAAGAATTTTTGCATGCTTGTTATTAACTACAATTTTAATCAATATTATTCTACAAGATTATTTCTATGAAATTGTTGCGCTAAATTCTTCTATTTTTTATCAAGTTTTAGTCTTTGTTATCTTAATTATTGACAAAGAAAGAGTGATTGAAATTTTTTCGAAACTATTTGAATTAAAAACTAAACTAAAACCAAACTGGATTCTAATCATTATAAGTTTTATACTTGCAATTGGCTTTAAATTTATTGAAACAAAAGTTTTATAACCAAAAAAGATGAACTTAATTCAGTTCATCTTTTTCTAAAATTTCTTCCGACTCAAAACTCATTTTAAGTTTGATGAGTTCATCTTTTATATTTTCTAATCGCTTCACAACATCTATTTCATCTGTTGTTGTCGCAATTCCTTTTTTACCAATCGCTTGTTTTGCACCTTCTAACGTATAGCCTTTTATTTTTACCAAATAATAGATATTCTTGAAACAATCAATATCATTTTTGGTAAATAATCGATTTCCTTTTTTGTTCTTTTTGGGTTGAATAATTTCAAATTCTTTCTCCCAAAATCGAATCAACGATGCATTTACATCAAAGGCTTTGGCGACTTCGCCAATCGAGTAATATAGTTTATCAGGCAGGTCTACGTTCATTATCAGCGTTTAATCCAAAGATAATGACAATTTTTTAGAGTTTTGATAAATTTTAATGAAATCGTCTGGATCTACATCATTGTAGAAATACATAATTGGATCTACAGGTTCTCCATTCTTGTGAATTTCGTAATGCAAATGCGCTCCTGTCGACAATCCAGTCGTCCCAACATAACCAATTACATCGCCTCTTTTCACTTTTTGTCCACTACGAACTTTCGCACGAGACATGTGAGCATACAAACTTTCGTAACCATTTCCGTGTTTCAAGACCACCATATTTCCGTAACCCGAATTAAATTCAGAAACTTTTACAGAACCATCTCCAGTTGCATAAATTGGTGTTCCTGTAGAAGCTGCAAAATCTAAACCTTTGTGCATTTTATTCACTTTCAAAATTGGGTGAAAACGAGATCCATAACCAGAAGCTAATCTACTTACATATTTATCTGCAACAGGTTTTAGAACTGGCATTGATGATAAATTGGCATCTTTTACACCAGCAGAACGAAATACTTCGTCCAACGATTTTGATTCAATTTCGATTTTATCAATCAATTTTTCGATATCTTCTGCTGTATAATTATCAATTTCTTTGTTTACAGAATCGATATTTTCATTGACACGCATATCATAAATTGTACGATAAATATTGCGATCTTTTTCTTCGATTTCTGTCAAAGCTTCTTCTACTTCTTTGAATTTTTTATGTAATTGCTGATTTTCATTTTCCATTCTTTCCAACTCAGCCAATAATTTGCTTTTGTCGTCTTTGAATTTTCCTGCTCTTGATGCGTATTCAGAATCATTAAAATGATATCCAATCATTCCAGCAGATATTGTCGATAGACATAAAAATAGTAATACGTATAACGCTGTTTTAGGAGTTTTTTGGACTCTTTTCTTCGCCCAACTCATCAAAAATTTCACAGAATTATACTTATAGTTTTTATTTTCCATTACTTAACCAACCTTTTATTATCTTTGTAAAACGTTTGCAAAGTAACGAATATTGTACGAGTAAACTTGTTAATCAAATGATAAAAATAATTTAATTAAATGAAATCCAAAGATATAAGAAAAGAATTTCTGCATTTTTTTGAGACAAAAGGCCACTTAATAGTAGACTCAGCGCCGATTGTTTTGAAAGACGATCCGACATTAATGTTCAATAATTCGGGGATGGCACAATTCAAAGAATATTTTTTAGGAAACGGAACTCCAAAAAGTAATCGTATCGCGGATACACAAAAATGTCTTCGTGTTTCTGGTAAACATAATGATTTGGATGATGTAGGAAAAGATACTTACCACCACACGATGTTCGAAATGTTAGGAAACTGGTCTTTTGGTGATTATTTCAAAAAAGAAGCAATCGCTTGGGCGTGGGAATTACTAACAGAAAAATACGGAATCTCTAAAGATCAAATTTATGTAACCGTTTTTGAAGGTGATAAAGGTGACGGAACATCATTAGATGAAGAAGCATTAGAACTTTGGAAACAACATATTGCTGAAGACAGAATTCTTTACGGAAATAAAAAAGATAATTTCTGGGAAATGGGTGATATTGGACCATGTGGACCATGTTCTGAAATTCACGTAGATATTCGTCCAGAAGCTGATCGTTTAGCTGTTGATGGTAAAACATTAGTTAATATGGATCATCCACAAGTTATCGAAATTTGGAACTTGGTATTTATGCAATATCAACGTAAAGCGGATGGTTCTTTAGAATCTTTACCAGCGCGCCACATCGATACAGGTATGGGATTTGAGCGTTTAGCAATGGTTTTACAAGGAAAATCATCTAACTATGATACAGATGTTTTTCAACCAACAATCAATAAATTAGAAGAAATTTCTGGTGTAAAATATGGCACAGCAGAAAAAACAGATATCGCGATTCGTGTTGTAGTTGACCATTTACGTGCAGTTTCTTTTGCTATTGCAGACGGACAATTACCATCAAACACAGGAGCAGGATATGTAATTCGCCGTATTTTACGTCGTGCAATTTCTTACGGATATCGTTTCTTAGGTCTTAAAGAGCCTTTTATCTATAAATTATATCCAATCTTGAAAGCTGAAATGGGGGATTTCTTCCCAGAATTAGTGAAACAAGAAACAATTGTAACTGGCGTTATTCGCGAAGAAGAAGCATCTTTCTTACGTACAATTGAACAAGGATTAAACCGATTAAATCAAATCATCGAGCAATTAGGAGATTCTAAAGTTGTTCCTGGTGATGTGATTTTCGAATTATATGATACATTCGGTTTCCCTGCAGATTTATCTCGTATTGTAGCAGAAGATCACGGTTTCACAATTGACGAAGCTGGTTTTGAAGCTGAAATGGCGAAACAAAAAGAACGTTCGAAAAAAGCAACTGCTTTGGTAACGGATGACTGGGTTATTTTAGATGACAAAGGAAACGAAACTTCTATCGCTTATGATAACACAGAAGCTGAAGTAAAAATTACACGTTACAGAAAAGTAAAAAATAAAAAAGGAGAATTTTTCCAATTAGTATTCAACCAAACGCCATTCTATGCAGAATCTGGAGGACAAATTGGTGATACAGGATCTATTTCTACTTTAAATGAAACAATTGAAGTTGTTGACACGAAAAAAGAAAACAACTTAGTAATTCATTTTGTTGAAACTTTACCAGAAAATGTAAACGCTACATTTAATGCAAAAGTTGACACAGAAAAACGTAACGAGACAACGAAAAATCACTCTGCAACACACTTAATGCACGAAGCATTACGCGAAGTTTTAGGAACTCATGTAGAACAAAAAGGTTCTTATGTTGGAGATGATTATTTACGTTTTGACTTTTCTCATTTCTCTAAAATGACAGATGAAGAATTGACAATTGTTGAGCAAAAAGTAAACGATAAAATTGCAGAAGCTTTACCATTAATCGAAAAAAGAGATTGTGATATCAACGAAGCTATCGCTGAAGGTGCAATGGCTTTATTCGGTGAAAAATATGGTGATAAAGTTCGTGTAATTCGTTTCGGATCTTCAATCGAATTATGTGGTGGTACGCACGTAAAAAACACAGCGGATATTCGTTTGTTCAGAATTTTATCTGAATCTTCGACTGCTGCTGGTATTCGTCGTATCGAGGCAATTACATC
This sequence comes from Empedobacter sp. UBA2044, assembly GCF_002333005.1. Classification (NCBI taxonomy): domain Bacteria; kingdom Pseudomonadati; phylum Bacteroidota; class Flavobacteriia; order Flavobacteriales; family Weeksellaceae; genus Empedobacter; species Empedobacter sp. UBA2044. The sequence continues at coordinate 17,253 of NZ_DDBA01000004.1, read as the reverse complement.
AAACAAAGCGATCGAAGCGTACAAAGATGCTGAGAAAAACTACAATGATGTTTTGGCTGCACTTAAAACGAAAAATGATGCGGTAAAAGCTGTTCAACATTTATTAGATGAAAATGCTGAATTGAAAAAGCAATTAGAATCTTTTGTTGCACAACAAGCTGCTGCTGAAAAAGCAACTTGGAAAGCTGCTGTTAAAGAGATTAACGGTGTTAATTTCTTAGCGGTTAAAACGAATTTAGATACAAATGCAGCGAAACAAAATGCAATTGATTTAACAAAAGAAATCGAAAATGCATTTATCGTTGTTGGTACGAATGATGCGGTAAAACCATCGATTACAATTTCTATCGCTAAAAACCTTGTAGATGAAAAAGGTTATAACGCAGGACAAATTGTAAAAGAAATCGCAAAGCACATCAACGGTGGCGGAGGTGGACAAGCTTTCTTAGCTACTGCAGGTGGTAAAGAGGTTTCTGGTTTAGATGCTGCACTAAAACAAGCAGAAGATTTTGTTAAATAACAAATCTCGATCATAATACTTCAAAAGCGACTTGTTTTATCAAGTCGCTTTTTTTATTTTTATAATTCTATTTAGAATTAACACTTTTAACTTTTTTAATCTTGAAAGACATCAAATTATTGATCGCCGTAAGTATAGTTGCAATTGTTTGGGGAACAACTTTTCTCGGAATTCGTGTAGCTGTAGAAACTATTCCAGGTTGGTTTGTAGCAGGAATTCGTCAATTTTTGGCAGGGATAATTATGCTAATTATTTTACTTTCGAAAAAAGAATTAAAATGGATTGGCTGGAAAAGTTTATCTTATCAACTTATATTTTCGAGTTTGATGTTAATCGCTGCAAATGGTTTAACTACTGTTGCAGAAGAAAACTTATCGAGTAGTTTAGCTGCATTAATTAGTGCAACCTCACCTATTCTCGTTTTTTTAGGAAGTATTTTTATTGGCTTACAAAAATTCAGTTACCGCGGATTATTAGGCGTTTTACTTTGTTTTGGAGGCGTCATTTTTATATTTTGGGATGGAATTCAAGAATTAGCAAATCCAGCATATAGAACTGGAATTATTTTACTTTTTTGTGCTATTACAGGTTGGGCAACAGGAACTATTTTCACAAAAAAAATGAATATTCAATCCAAAAATATTTCTCTCAATCTTTTTTACCAATTTATATTTGCTGGAATTGTTCAAATTATATTTGCTTTCGCTTTTACAGAAAATTATAATTTCGAAAATTGGAGTACAAAAAGTATTTCTGCCATGCTTTATTTAGCTGTTTTTGGTTCTGTGATTACGTTTTTTTCATTTCATTATGCATTGACCAAAATTTCTCCTATACAAGTTTCTATTCTTTCTTATTTCAATACGATTATTGCAATTATTTTGGGTTGGTTAGTTCTTGACGAGCAGATTTCATCAAAGTTTATTGTCGCTACCATTCTAATTATTCTTGGTGTTTTTATTATTAATTACAAGCCAGAAATGTTCAAAACTAAACGTTTAAAAGCAGATTAAGAGTTGCGTAGTAAAATTTTTCTTAATATTTTTAACAAAACTAAACTACCTCATTATGATCGACTGGTACAAAAAAGTAGTTTTCGAAAACTACGCTAACTTCTCGGGAAGAGCCCGCAGAAGCGAATATTGGTATTATACATTATGTAATGTTATCATTTCATTTGTAATGTATATTCTAGTTATTATCTCTGTAGCTATTGGAAGCGACGGAGAAAGTCCTGGAATTTTATTTTACTTAATTTATGGAATTTTAATGTTGTATGCATTAGCAACTTTTATCCCTTCTTTAGCAGTTGTTGTAAGACGATTACACGACACAGGAAAAAGTGGTTGGTATTATTTAATTGGTTTAATTCCTCTTGTGGGAGCTATTTTATTAATAATAGCATTAGTTACAGATAGCCAACCAGGTTCTAATCAATGGGGACCAAACCCAAAAGAAACTGATGATTCTATCAACGAAATAGGAAACGATTTAATCGAAAGATATTAAAATTAAAAAGCGAGATTAATTCTCGCTTTTTAATTGGATTAATTTTATCCATTGTTTTAGATTATATCGTCTAAAAATTCCTAAATAACGTTGATTAAAAGAGTTCACCCAAATCGAATTGTCTTCACAATAAATCACAACTGTTTCGATATAATCTCTTCTTCGGTAATTGTATTTACAAAAAATATTTCGTTCTGAATATTCAAAAAGAAACAAACCTTGTTCATCCAACGATTGCGTAAAATTATGTTGACGCTGCGCTAATTCTTTGATTAAATTAATATTCTCACTCAACGATTTTGATGTTTTAATTTCTACAAAAAATCTATCATTAATTGTCGTTATTATTCGGATTCCAAAAATTACAATCATTCAAATAAAAATAATATTGATTTCACTTGATGCATAAGCAAAAAACGAAACAAGTAAAAGCATCCAACCTAAATCTAAATAATTCCAAATTTCGAAAGGCAGAAAATATTTATCACCAACCTTTTTGAGCTTCTTTTTATGATGAAATGTGGAAAGATTATTTGTATTCATAACTTTAGATTTAATTTAAAAATAAGAAATATTATCGAATTGAAATAATCGTAAATGAATAATAATTAATGTATTTTATTAAAACAAGAAATTTTAATGATAAAACATAAACATTCGAATCATTTTTGTAATTTTGCACCTCAAAAATTAAGTAATAAATACAATTCAATAAAATGGCAAACATTACATTCACAATGATTAAGCCTGATGCAGTTGCAAAAGGACACATCGGAGATATTTTAAAAGACATTACTGACGCTGGTTTCAAAATCAAAGCGGCTAAAATGACTCAATTAGCAAAACAAGATGCTGAAGCATTTTACGCTATCCACGCAGAGCGTCCTTTCTTCAAGGATTTAGTAGAATTCATGACTTCTGGACCAATCGTTGCTGCAGTTTTAGAAAAAGACAACGCAGTTGCTGATTTCCGTACTTTAATCGGTGCTACTAACCCAGCTGAGGCTGCAGAAGGTACAATCCGTGCTAAATATGCTGAATCTATCGATGCTAACGCTGTTCACGGTTCTGATTCTGACGAAAATGCTGCTATTGAAGCTGCTTTCCACTTTGCTGCGAAAGAAATTTTCTAATCGAATAAGATTACAAAACATTATACAAATCCTTCTGAAAATATTCGGAAGGATTTTTTTTGGCTCAAAATTTACTTACCTTTAAATCAAATTCTAAAATATGAAAAAAATAATTTTAGCCACATTTACAATCGCAGCTTTCGTTGTGTCAAGTTGTAAAACTGAAGTAGAAAAAGTAAAAGACGAAGAAAATTCTAAAGAGTATAAAGTTGGAATTGAAATCGGGCATGTTTCTGCAGAAAAGTCTATTCAATACGAAGGAACTTACAAAGGAATTTTGCCTTGTTACGAGAAAGATTGCAAAGAAGTTGAAATGGAAATAAAATTATTGCCAAACAAAGGATATGTCTATTCTACAAAACGTTTGGGGTTAGATAAAATGGCTATTATGACAACTGGAACTTTTCAGTTTAAAGAAGATGGAAATACAATTGTTTTTCCTGAAATTGCCAATGTTCCGAATGCTTTTTTAGTTGAAGAAGGAAAAATTATTCAGTTAGATAAAAATCAAAAGAAAATAGAATCGGCTGATTCTGCTAAATTTGTTTTGACAAAAGAAAAATAGATAAAAAGGTTTCGTAATGAAACCTTTTTTTATTGTAATAAAGATTTTTTGATAAGCTGAAATAAATTCAGTTTGATATCTCTTAAAATAACCTTACCTCAACTCCAATCTACAAACAAAGTTTACTTTTTCTTGATTAACAATCTTAAACTGAATTAAATGCTCCGTTTCTAATTTCTGGATTTCTACTTCGTCGTGTAAACTTAATTCTTTCAAGAAATTCATATCAATTGCTTTGATACGATGTTTCAATATAATTTCAGGATCAATAGTATTCAAGCACCAATCCAAATATTTGGTGTTATTGGCGTGTTTTACGATGTCCAAATCAGAAAACTGAACTTTGTATTGAATAACTTCTGTTGGTTCAAAATCGATGTTTAAAATCGAATTTTCGATTTCAGTTGGTTTCAGATCAGGAAAACGTTCAATGTGAGATGAATCAAGTTGAAGAATATCCGAACGACGTTTTTCTGTATTGAAAACCGCCCACAAACTTGAAGCTCCAATTAATTTTTTTCCATTTTTCTCGATTGTAAAATCACGAATAGATTTAGCTCCTTTCAGTACCTCAATCCACGTTTTTACATCAACAAAATCTGTCCAAGAAGGTAATTCATCAATTTCTATTCGAAGTCGATTCATTACCCAAGATTGATTAAATTCTTGTAAATCAAAGAAACCTAAACCTCCTTTTATCGCGTGTTCCGAAGCTGTTAATTGAAAAAGATTTGCCATTTCAGACAATTTCATTTTACCAGTCGGATCACATTGAGAAAAATAAATTTCCCAATTTTTGGTGTAAATTGATTTAAAATCTTCTGCTATTGGCATCGATAAAGTCTTGAATCTTTTATAGTGAAATTATTTTCCTAATTTCTTTTTCATATCCGCCATCATAACCGCAGCTACACCAGCTTCAACTCCTTTGTTTCCATGTTTTCCGCCAGAACGATCAATTGATTGCTGTTCATTTTCGTCCGTTAAAACACAAAAAATAATTGGCATATTGTGTTTGATATTCAAATCTTTTACACCTTGTGTCACACCTTGACAAACATAATCAAAATGCGCTGTAGCACCACGAATCACACATCCAACAACGATAATTCCGTCCAAATCTGGATGAGTTTGCGCTACTTTATCAGCTCCATAAATCAACTCAAAACTACCCGGAACTTCATATAAAGTAACATCGTCAGGATTTGCACCCAAATCAATCAATGTGTCTTTTGCTCCATCGCGCAAATTAAATGTGATATGATTATTCCATTCAGATGTAATGATTGCAAACTTAGAGCCCGCTACATTTGGTAATTCTGCTTTATTATATTGAGATAAATTTTTATTTTCTGTTGCCATTTTGTTTAAAATTTGAATGGTAAAATTACAAAAATGATTTAGGATAAACTTTGATTTGAATCAATAAAAAAAGCCGAACAACTTGTTCGGCTTGTAATTATCTTTTGAAGTGAATTATTTCGCAGTTTCAGAAGCGTATTTTAAACGCTCAATAAACTTCGCAGTTTCACCATTATTCGCATTTGGATATTTATCCTCTAAAGCTTGAAAATATTTTAAAGCATCAGCATCTTTACCTAATTCCATTGCAATTTCACCTGCCTTTGTGTAGTAAGTTGATTGTAAAGTTTCAACTTCTGTCGCTTCAGCAGCTTTTACATAGTAAGGTAAACCTTCTTCTAATTTGTTAGAAGCAACTAATGCATTTCCTAACATACCATATTTTTGCGCTAACATTACATTGTCATCAGTGTCAAAATCTTCTAATAATTTTACAGCAGATGCGTAATCTCCTAATTTATAATAAGAACTTGCCGCTTTGAAACGTGCTAAATTACCCGCATCAGTATTTCCATATTCATCAACAATTTGTTGTAAACCTTGAAAGCTTCCTGCGCTACCATTAAGAGCGACGTTAATAGAATCTTGATCGAAAAGACGTTCTGCTTGAACCATTTCTTTGAAAGCGTCATCCGATTTAGGTTCTACGACTAATTTTAAGTAAGCAAAATAACCTAAAACAGCTACAATAATTACTCCTAAACCAATACCAATTGCTTTAGCATATTTTTCAACAAAGAACTCTACGTTGAAAGCTGTTCTATCTAATTTTTCTACGAATTGCTCTGTTGCGAATTCTTCTTTTTTATTATTTTTTGCCATTTTAATAATTTACGAGGTTGCAAAAATACAATTTGGAACAAATATATCCAATAAATTTATTTACAAACAACCTTTTAGAATAAATATGCTACTGATAAGTTCAACATTTGTGGACGATTTTCTGTTCTATATTGTCCTTTTGATCCATTCAAAATGTCAGATCCAACTTTTCCTAAACCGAATTCATAACGTAAATCGAATAATAATTTAGAAACTTCCACACCTGCACCAATTTGCATTCCGACATTAAATTCGTCTTGTTTTGCAGTTGTAAAGTCTTTAACAGAAAGTTTATCATCAAAATAGTAAGAGAAAACTGGTCCTGCTTGAACGTGTCCGATTCCTAAAAATCTTTTTCCAACATTTACAGGAATATCTAAACGTTTTTTAGTTACATCAAGATTTTGTCCATCAACATCATATTCATTTTTGAATTGCGTATACAATAACTCTGGCTGAATGTAAATTCCTGCTAAAGAAACGCGCGCTAAAGCACCCGCTTGAAATCCAGCAGAAGCTTTTCCATCTTTCTTGAAAATATTTCCAGCATCTTGCCAAACTTTTCCTTTATCTGTATTGAAAACAGCTCCACCTTTGATACCAAAATCGATATTTTGTGCTGTAGCAAAATTTGAAGCTAAACCTACAATTGCAGTTAAAATTAATTTTTTCATAGAATTTTTATTTTTATTGATTTATTGTTTTTCTTTTAATAAAGCTTCTCTCAATTTCTTGAAAAGATTCGACGAATATACAAAATCAATTACATTTGGATTATCAGCCACCAAAATCTCCTCTTTTGTCCCTTCCCATTCCAAGAAACCATTTTTTAAGAAAACAATATGATCTCCAATTTCCATCACCGAGTTCATATCGTGAGTATTTACAACGGTTGTTGTGTTATATTCTTTTGTGATATCATAAATTAATTGGTCGATAACTAACGCCGTTTTTGGGTCAAGACCAGAGTTTGGTTCATCAGCAAATAAATATTTTGGATTATTTACAATCGCACGCGCAATTGCCACACGTTTTTGCATTCCTCCAGATATTTCTGACGGATATTTTTTAAGTGCTGTACGAGCTATTTCTACACGATCTAATACTTCACGCGCACGTTTTTCGGCATCAGCATTTGACATATCCGAAAACATTTGCAATGGAAATTTTACATTTTCTACAATATTCATCGTATCATACAAAGCCGAACCTTGGAAAACTACTCCAATTTCTGAACGTAAACGTTGTTTTTCTTTGTAATCAAACTCGATCATATTATCTCCTTCGTACAAAATTTGACCTGAAGTTGGTGTTAATAATCCAATCAAATTTTTCAAGAAAACTGTTTTTCCAGAACCACTTTGACCAATAATTAAACTAACTTTTCCTTTCTCGAAAGTGACAGAAAAACCTTTCAGTACTTCTACTGCATCAAATGATTTTCTGATATCTTTTACTTCAATCATTAGCTCAAAATTGTTTGTGTTAATATTAAATTGATCACAATAATTGCTACTGATGTCCATACAACAGCTGTTGTTGCAGAACGACCAACTTCTAACGAACCTCCTTTTACTTTATAACCATAATATGCCGGAATTGTTGCGATAACAAACGCGAATACCATTGTTTTAAGGAATGTATAGACAAACAATTTTGTTGCCATATTCATTTGTAAACCTGTAATAAAATCGGCCGCTGACCATAGTTTTGTAAAAACACCAATGTAGTAACCTCCTAATAATCCAAATCCAATAGAAATCATAACCAATAAAGGATTGAAAAATACACAGGCGATAATTTTTGGTAAAATCAAGAAGTTTGCAGAATTGATTCCCATAACATCTAACGCATCAATTTGTTCGGTAACACGCATGGTTCCAATACTCGAAGCGATGTACGAACCTACTTTACCAACTAAAATTAGCGACATAATGGTTGGAGCAAACTCTAATACCAAAACCACTTTGGTTGCATAACCAATGTAGGCATCTGGAACAGGAATAGAAGCTCCTTGAAAGTTTTGTGCCATTTGTATTGCTACAACTGCACCCATAAATGTTGAGATAAAGGTTACAATCCCTAAAGAGTTGACACCTAAATCATATATTTCTCTAACGGTCAATTTCCAGAAAACGCTCAATTTTTGAGGTTTGCTAAATACTTTACCCATAAGCATAAAGTATGACCCTAAATTTTCGATTAGTTTCATTACGACAAAATTAATATTTTTATTGGAAAGGCTTTTTATTTATCTTGCACAATGTGAATTTAGAACATTTAACTTCTTATCTCCCTCATAATGCAGACTTGTATGTAAAAAAGTGGTTAGAAAATCATTTTATAACGTTAAAAATTACAAGAAGACGTGAAACTAAATTGGGAGATTATCGCAAATTAGTCGAAAATAATCGTCATCAAATTACAGTGAATGGCGACTTAAATCAGTATGCTTTCTTTTTTGTTTTTACACATGAAGTGGCGCATCTCAAAACTTTTGTTCAGTTTGATTCTCGTAAAATAAATCCGCATGGAAAAGAATGGAAAACCATTTTTGGGCATTTATTATTAGAATCTCTTCACATTTATCCCGAAGAATTGCAACCGTATATTCTTCATCATGCCAAACATCCAAAGGCAAGTTTAGGAGCGGATATTAATATCTCAAAATATATTATAGATGATAAAAATCCTGCTCAAATTTATCTTGAAGATTTGGAGGATGGCACAATATTTTCGATTGGAAAAAGAATCTTTAAAAAAGAATCTAAACGAAAATTAAGGTATCTTTGTTTAGAGTTGAAAACCAAGAAAAAATATTTGATAAACGCAACTGCAACTGTAAATAAACTTTAAAAGACAATCATGAATAATAAAGATAACTACGCTGTTATCCTTGCCAGTGGTACAGGAGTGAGATTATGGCCTTTGAGTACAATTAAGAAACCAAAACAATTTCATGATTTATTAGGAATAGGAAAAACTTTTATTCAATTAACGTATAATCGCCTTAAAAAAATCGTTCCGCAAGAAAATATTTTCATTGTAACTATTCAAGATTATAAAGAGATTGTAAAAGAACAATTACCAGATTTTGAGGATAAAAATTTTATCATCGAACCAAGAGTCATGAATACCGCAGCTTGTAATTTATTGGCCGCAATGACAATCCAACAAGTTAATCCAAATGCAAAATTGATTATTTCTCCTTCAGATCATTTTATTTTTGATGAAGATGAATTTGTAGAAAAAGTAAATCTTGCTTTCGAGGATGCTGACAACGATCGATTGATTACTTTGGGAGTAGCTCCAACGCGTCCAGATGTTAATTACAGTTATATTCAGTTCATCGAAAATACAACACCTATAAAAAAAGTAAAATCTTATATCGATAAACCTGATTTAGAATTTGCTGAATCTTTTATAACGAGTGGTGAATTTATTTGGAATACAGGAATCCTTGTTTGGTCTGTAGATAGTATTGTAAAAGCTTTTCAACAACATTTACCTTCGATGAAAGAAACTTTAAAAAAATATTTTGATCTTGATCGTTCTTTACAAAATACAGAAACTTTAAAACCTATTTACACAACGTTAGACGTAACTTCTATCAACAAAGGAATTTTAGAACAAGCGGATAATGTTTATGTCATTCCAACAACTTTTGGCTGGAGTGATATTGGAACTTGGTCTGCAATCAACGAAAAGTATAAATATACAGGTGAAGATCAGGACGAAAATCACAATACATTATTATGTAAACATTTTTCTGGTTACAACGCCAAAAATAATTTTATTTATTCTACGCAAGATAAAGCTATTATTATTGATGGATTAGACAGTTATGTGGTTATTAATTCGGAGAAAGGATTACTCATTTGTCCTCGAAGCAATGTACAGTTTATAAAAACTTATGTGAGCGATTTAAAATTACAGAAAAACGGAGAAAAATATTGTTAATAAAAAAAACTCTTCAAGAATCTTGAAGAGTTTTTTTTATGTATTTATAATTTTAATCTTTATCGAAGTGTAATCACATTTTGACCAACTTTGTATCCATTTTGGTAAATATCGATTTTATATTCACCTTTTGGAAAGTCATAATCAACCCAGTCAAAATTAACTCTTGAACCAGACATATTATTGTAATTAACTTTTACACGATCAGAATATTCTACAGAAGATCCAGAACGTAAAGTTGTTTCACCAGCATCAGCACCTTTAAATTTTCCTATCTCGCCGTTTGGTTTATAAATAGATACATACAATTCTTTGGTTTCTGAAGTCGCATTCAAGTTTTTATCCAAATCGAAAGATACTCTAACCTTATCAATTCTTCTTGCTCGCGTTGTTTCCACTTCTTTTCCGCTTGATTTTACTCGCAAACCTTTAATCGTATAATTTGAAATCGATAAAGTGGAATTCGTTTCTTTGATTAAATTCTGATGATTTTCTTTTTCAGTACTCAAATTTGATTCAACAGTTTTTTTCTGCTCATTCAAATGAGAATTTTCCGAAGTTAACTCTGTATTCTTGTTTGTCAGCTTTTTATTTTCGTCTTTCAAGCGAACAATTTCTTCTTTATAAACCTTAATATCTGCTTGCAAAGAAGTAATCAAACGTTTAGCACGCTGCAATTCTCCACTTGTAATTCCTTCTTTATTTAAGATTGATTGAATCTCTTTTTGTTTCTCCAAAATCAATCGATCTTGATAACTTAAAGAAGAATCTTTTTTTACAACACGAGTTTTAGCATCGTCAAAATCAGATCTAATAATACGTAATTCTTGTTTCAGAATTTCTCTAGATCGTTCCAAATCATTGATATCACTTTGCATTTCTATCGAAGATTTTGCATTTGCTTCTTTAGAATATACAATATACCCAATAGCCAATAACAAGGCTACAGCTAAAACAGCTATAATAATGTTTTTTACGAACTCTTTTTTATGTTTAGGATTTGTAGAGGGCTCGAGATCTTTATATTCTGTCATTTTAATTATTTCGAAGAATAAACTTCGACACAAAAATTAAACCATTTTTGTAAATGTCTATAACTAATGAAAAATTTAACATTTAAGAATTGTAGCAAAATTCTACAAATTGATCAAAATCTTAGTCGTTTGTCTCTTTTTTAATGTTTTCAGAAACTTCATCCAATTTATTTTCGGCTTCCGTTTTCAATTCATCTGCTTTTTCTTCCAAATCTGTTTTTTCTTCTTTAAAAGTCTCTTTCAAATCTGAAACTTTCTCTTTCACAAAAGCACTTGTTTCTTTCATTTGCTTTTCCGCAATATCTTTTACTTCGTTATAATCTTGCTTCGATCTTTCTTTAAAATCTTTTGCAGCTTCTTTCGATTGCGCTTTCAAATCTCCCGAAGCATCTTTTATATTATTGATTGTTTTACGCGCAAAATCCGATGCATCATCTGCAATCAATGTTCCTGCTTTTTTCACAGTTGCCGAAACATCGTCAAATTTATCTCCCGCAACATCAATCGCGGTTTCCGTTTTTCCTAAAATTCTTTTCAAAAAAGTTCTAAGTCCCATAATAATTTATTTTGTTGATTATTTTCAGTTTAAATTTACAGCTTCATTCGTAATTTTAGAATGAATTAATTTAATTTTTTATTTAAAAATATGAATTTCAGCTATTTTAAACGATATTATTTCAGAATTTTAATGTTCAGTTTACTGACTATTTTTAGTTGTAATCCGAAGAAAAATCAATCCAAAACACATCAAAATACTTCATCCGAAGAAATATCCTTCAAATATTCGACCAAAAACAAAAATTTTGTCAGCGCGCATCGTGGAGGAAGTGGAATACATGGTTTTCCCGAAAATTGTGTCGAAACTTTTGAACATCTTTATCAAAAAGGAATACAAATTTTTGAGATTGATGTTGCCGAAACAAAGGATAATCAACTTATTTTAATGCACGATAATTCGTTGCAACGAACAAGCACAGGGCGACAAGATGTCAATCAAGTTGACTTAAAAACCATTAAGGAATACTTTTTGGTAGATGATTTTGGACAACAAACGTCATACAAAATTCCGACTTTTGCAGAAGCGCTAAATTGGGGGAAAAGTAAACCGATTTATTTTATGGTTGACATCAAAAAAGGTGTTGATTATCGTGATATTGTGAAGACAATAGAACATGTAAACATGCAAAAACAGGTTGTTTTGGTGACGTATACAGTTGGTCAAGCGAAAAAGTTGCATCAACTTGCGCCAGATATGCTATTGTCTGTTTCGATGCGAAACGAACGCGAATTTAATGAAATGATGAACAGCGGAATTCCGACTGACAAAATGGTTGCCTTTACAGGAACTCGACGCAATGACAAATCATTTTTAAACAAAATTCATGACAAGGATATTTTGGTCATTTTTGGGACGTTAGGAAACTTAGACAAAAGTGTTTCGGCGAGAAATGGACAACTTTACCGCGATTTAGAAAAAGATGGTGTCGACATTTTTGCAACAGACAGAGCAATGGATGTACATCAAACGATTAATAAAAATTAAATGGAAACAATATCACTTAAGGATTCAAATTATTTTTCAAAATTGATGCTAAATTATATCAATCAAGACGAGGATTTGAAAAACTTCTACAACCTATTTCCAACCAAAGAAAACTATATAAAACAAGCGAAAAATAAGCTTGGACATTATAAAAATAGAGCAATTCTTGTTGAACAAATTTCGAAACAATTAGGTCATTTAGATTTATCGGAAAAGCAACAAAATAATCTACAAAAATTAAGAGAAAAGAATACAGTAACAATTACGACTGGACATCAATTAAATTTATTTACAGGTCCAATTTTCTTTTTTTATAAAATTTTGCAAGTTATCAAAGCATGCGAAGAATTGAATAATGAACAAAGTGAAATCAATTTTGTTCCGATGTTTTGGATGGCGACAGAAGATCACGATTTCGAAGAAATTAATCATTTCAAATTTGGAGATCGAATTATTCATTGGGAAAAAGAATTTGGTGGACCAGTTGGTCGTTTATCAACAAACGGTTTACAAAAAGTTTTTGATTCATTTTTGTCATTAATTCCAAATGGAAAAAAGAAAACTGAATTGCAAAATTTGATTGAAGCATCTTATTTATCGAATGATAATTTGACAGACGCAACACGAAAATTGGTTCATTTATTATTCAAAGATCTTGGATTGTTGATGATTGATGGAGATGATAAAGAATTGAAAAAATTGATGATTCCAACTTTTGAAGAAGAATTAATTCAGTCAATATCGTTCAAAAAAGTAATACCTCAAAATGAGAAATTAGAACAATTGGGGTATTCTATTCAAGTGAATCCTCGTGAGATAAATTTGTTTTATATCAATCAAAATAATTCGCGCGAACGTATTGTTGAACAAAATGGAACGTATTTTGTCAATAACACTTCAATCAAATTTTCGAAAGAAGAAATTATTGCCGATTTACATCAAAATCCAGATAAATTTAGCCCAAATGTGATTTTGAGACCATTGTACCAAGAAACAATTTTACCAAATGTTGCCTATGTTGGCGGCGGTGGCGAAATGGCTTATTGGTTACAACTGAAAGAAATGTTCAATCAATTTGAAGTTGATTTTCCACTTTTAGTTTTGAGAAATTCATTGTTAATCCGAACTGAAAAACAATACGAAAAACAACAAAAATTAGATCTATCAAACGAAGATTTATTTTCGAATAGTTTAGCAATCACAAAAAAACGTTCGATAAATTCATCAGAAATTGCTCCAAAACTTCCTGAATTGGAAGAAGAATTAAAAAGCATTTTTGAACGTTTGGAACATTTGAGTTCGTTAACAGAATCTTCTTTTGCCGATATGATACAAGCGCAGCGTACAAAACAATTGAAAGGTTTTGAGAAAATAAAACAACGTTTGGTGCATGCAGAAGTGAAAAAAAATGAAGATTTATTGAAGAGAATCGAGCAATTATTAAATGATCTTTCTCAACAAAATGGTTTGCAAGAACGTGTGAAAAATTTTGCTGATTTTGATTACATTAATATTCAGTATTTCATTGATTTTATTGAAGATAGTCTTCGACCTTTTGAATTTGAGTTCATCATAAATACATTGAAAGAGGAACTCTAAACAAAACATAATTTGTATATTTGACCACGAAAATTCATCTAAATGAAAAAAATATTAGCTTTATTGTTATTTGTTGGTGCATCAGCACTTTATGCTCAACAAAAAACGCATACAGTTCAAGCAAAAGAAACCGTTTACGGAATTTCGAAGCAATATGGTGTTTCGCAAGAAGAATTGTATAAAGCCAATCCTAAAATTGAAAAAAATGGGATTCATCCAGGTGATTTGATTGTGATTCCAGGTAAAGGAACTACGACAACCAAACCAACTGAAACCAATACACAAACGACTACGTCAAACGTAAAAATTTCGGACGATAATTATCAATATATTACAATTGAGCCGAAAGAAACGGTTTACAATTTGACAAAAAAATATAAAATTTCGGAAGAAACATTGAACTCATTAAACCCTCAAATCAAAGAAAGAGGTTTAGAAATTGGTGACGTAATCAAGCTTCCAAAAGATGTGACAAATAAAGTTTTTTCTGTTCCAAAAGGAACGCATTTAATCAAAAAAGGAGAAACTTTATACACTTTAGCAAAACAGTATAATGTAAGTGTTGACGATTTATATGCAGAAAATCCAGCTTTACAAACAGGTGTAAAAGAAGGAATGGTGATAACGATTCCTAAAAAATCTGGTTCTGTTGTAATCGAAGAAAACACGATCAACTATGTTGTTCAGAATGGAGATTCGGCTTACGGAATTTTAGAAAAATACAACACGAATTTAGATGAGTTATTGCGTTTAAATCCTGATTTAATCAATGGTTTAAAAGCTGGAATGACACTTAAAATTCCATTGCAAAAAAATGCTAAAATCATCAAATACGGAACTGCAGGAAAGTTGAAACGTGCTAATGACAATGAAATTAATGTTGCTATTATGCTACCTTTTGATGTTGCAAATAATCCGCAATTAAAAAATTCGCAAGCAATGCAATTTTTTACTGGAGCTAAATTAGCGTTGACTCATTTGGCGAAAAAAGGTAAAAATGTAAATGTGAAAGTGATCGATACGAAAAACGGAAACTTGCAAGATATTTTATCAACAACAGATTTTAGTAAAACGGATGCTGTTATCGGCCCGTTGAACACGTCTGATATTACAGAAGTTGCCAACTTCTTCAGTAATTCTGGTATCGCTGTGATTTCGCCTTATGCAAATGACGATTCGTTAAATTCTTTCAATGATTTATTGATTTCTAATCCAAAAGATGAAGTAATTGCAGATCAAATCATCGAAGAAATTGGGAAAAACTTTGCTGGAGAACAAGTTTATTTATTAACAAATCGTGACGATCAAGAGTTAGCAAGTTATACGAAAAAACAATTAGAAAAACAGTTGAAAGCAAATGTTGTCATTGTAGATAGTGTTGCAAAAATTGTTCAACCACACGATAAAGTTAACGGTGAAGATTATTATACGCCAATTATTACGGTTTTAGTTGGTGATGATGATAATTTGGGAAAACAATATTTAGAAAAATTAAAAACATTTAACAAAGACAATATCAAAGCTTACGGAATAAAATCGGTTTCGGTTTATGATGTTTATAACGCAGATAATGCAAAAAATATCGATGCATTCCGCGAATTTGGTTTTGTGTTTAGTACTGCGCGTTTAATCAATACAAGAGATACGGAAGTGCAAAGTGTGATCAAAGATTTCAAAGAAGTTTATTGTGAATTTCCGACGCGTTACGAGCAATTAGGTTACGATGTAACGTATGATATTGTGGACAGAATGAATAATAAAGGTGATGTTACCAACAATATTACGACAGAAAACACACGTTTGGCGTCAAAATTTGCTTACAAAAAAATAAGCGGAAGTAAAGCTTATACGAACGATGCGAGCCGAATTGTACGTTTACCTAAAAAATAATTTTATCAAAAATTATATACCAAAAAGCGATGCTAAATTTTAGTATCGCTTTTTTCTTTTTATCAACATTTAGAATTAAAACCTTGAATTGAACGGATTTTTTCTAAATTTGACTATGCACAAACTTAAAGACAATTTACTCGTAAAAGTTATTCTAGCCATTGTACTCGGAATTGTACTCGGTGGAATTATCCCAGAAGCTGTTGGTCGTATTTTTATGACTTTCAATGATTTTTTTAGCGAATTACTTAACTTTTTAATCCCATTAATCATTGTTGGATTAATCGTTCCATCAATTGGAAGATTAGGACAAACAGCCGGAAAATTATTATTAGCAACCGTTTTAATTGCTTACGGATCAACCATTTTTTCAGGATTACTAGGCTACTCAGCGAGTATGTCTATTTTTCCACAATTATTAGAACATCAAACTGGGCAAATTAATTTAGCAGAAAAAGCCAAAGAATTTACACCATACTTTTCGATAGAGTTTCCTCCGTTATTTGATGTAATGCCAGCTTTGGTATTTTCATTTCTTTTCGGAATTGGATTATCACGATTAAAAGATTCGACTTTTGGAAAATTTGCAGATGATTTCGAAGAAATTATTACGTATTTAATTCAAAATTTAATCATTCCATTATTACCAATTTTCATTTTCGGAATCTTCTTGAACATGTCATATTCAGGACAAGTTGTAACAATTATGAACGTATTCCTTAAAATAATTGGTGTAATTTTCGTGCTTCATGTTTTCTTATTAGTGCTTCAATTTACAATTGCTGGAATTATTACAAAAAAAAATCCATTTACCATGATGAAATTGATGTTACCAGCTTATTTCACAGCATTAGGAACACAATCTTCTGCTGCAACAATACCTATAACAATTGCGCAAGTAAAGAAAATTGGTGTTCGTGACGAAATTGCTAATTTCGCTGTGCCGTTGTGTGCGACAATTCATTTATCTGGTTCGATGTTAAAAATCGTTTGTTGTTGTTTAGCATTGATGTTAATCCAAGGAATGGAAATTGATTTTGTTCAATTTTTAGGATTTATCATGATGCTTGGAATTGCAATGGTTGCAGCTCCTGGAATTCCTGGTGGAGCGATTATGGCAGCAATTGGTATTATTGCTTCTATGTTAGGATTTAATGCAGAAAATCAAGCTTTGATGATTGCACTTTATATCGCAATGGATAGTTTTGGAACAGCAGGAAATGTAACTGGAGACGGTGCAATTGCTGTAACGTTGAATAAATTATTCAAGAAAGAAGTTCAATAAAAAATAAAATATTTGTAACGTCCTGAAAAAA